>NZ_JAMYOI010000004.1:0-286287 GCF_040319775.1 Mesorhizobium sp. M0870 | reverse complement strand
GGGGGCGGGGGCGGCGCCCGCGGCCCCGCGCCCCCCGGGGCCGCCTGGTGGCCTGCCCCTCACCCTCGCCCCCCCCCGCGGGGCGGCCGCGCGCCCCCCCCCCCCCCCCCACGCCGAAATTTTGGCGACCGCCTTGCCGCCGCCCTGGACCTATGTCGCCACGGCGCAAGCCTGGGATGACGAGATGCATGAACGCATCGCGTTGCACCGATCGCGGCGTGGCGAAGGCTGGACGACCATCGACGCACCGCTCGATCTCGCCGGCGCGCTCGGGGCCTTGCCCGACAGCCAGCCTGTGCTTGTCGACTGCCTGACGCTGTGGCTGACCAATCATATGCTGGCCGATCACGATCTCGAGCTTGAATGCCGTCGGTTGGCGGACGTGCTGTCGCGGCCGCGCGGGCCATGGTTCGTGGTGTCCAATGAGGTCGGACAAGGCATCGTGCCGGACAATGCACTGGCGCGCCGCTTTCGCGATGCCGCCGGCCGGCTCAACCAGCAGGTCGCCGCTGTCGCCAATACGGTGCTGCTGATGGTGGCGGGGCTGCCGCTCAAGGTGAAATGACATGACCGACATCGACGATAAGGACGAAGAACGCCACCGCGCCAAGATGGCCAAGCGCAAGGCGGTGCAGGATGCCGAGGTGGCGAGCAAGACGGTCGAGAAGGGATTGCTGATCGTCAACACCGGTCCCGGCAAGGGAAAGACCACGGCTGCTTTCGGCCTGGCGCTGCGCATGCTCGGCTACGGCAAGCGTGTCGGTGTCGTCCAGTTCATCAAGGGCAAATGGCACACCGGCGAGAAGGATGCGTTTGCTGCCTTCGGCGACCGCGTCGTCTGGCACGCGATGGGCGAGGGGTTCACCTGGGAGACGCAGGACCTGAAGCGCGACATCGCAGCCGCCGAAGCCGCGTGGGTCAAGGTGCTCGAACTGATGGCCGATCCGTCGATCAGCCTGCTGGTGCTCGACGAACTGAACATTGCGCTGCGCTACGACTATCTCGACCTCGACAAAGTGGTTGCGGCGCTGAAGGCGCGACGCGAGGACCTGCATGTCGTCGTCACCGGCCGCAATGCCAAGCCGGCGCTGATCGAGGCGGCCGACCTCGTCACCGAAATGGGCGTGACCAAGCACCATTTTTCCGCGGGCGTGAAGGCCCAGCAGGGGATCGAGTTCTGAGGCTTCTTACCCCCTTTGAAGGCAGGGCTATCGCATATGGATTCTTGCGAAGAGGGACCCCCACCCTAACCCTCCCCACAAGGGGGAGGGAACGCTGCCGCGTGCCTTTAATTCTTCTTTGGCGCCGAAAAGACAGGCGATTCGCTTGGGTCGGCGCCAGCGGAAGTCTCCCTCGCCCTTGTGGGGAGGGGCTAGGGGTGGGGGTCCGTGCCGGGCAGACATCTCAGGAATTCCATATGCGATAGCCCTGCCCACAAGGGGGAGCGTGAGATCACGTCACGATGACAACGACCGAAACCAACCCGAACAGGGCGATCAGCAGATAGTCGGCAACGCGATAGAGTTTCAGCGCCTGCCTGATGTCGAGGCTGTCGGCTTCGCGCCGCCCACCTTCGCCCATGAAGACGTCGTCGACCAGTACGCCGCCGTAGCTGCGCGGCCCGGCGAGCGACAGGCCGAGCGCGCCGGCCATCGCCGCTTCCGGCCAGCCGGCATTGGGTGAGCGATGTTTTTTCGCGTCGCGCAATACCGCATGCCAGGCATTTTTCGCATCAGCGCCTTTGACGAGGAACGCCGCCAGCACGATCAGCAGCGCCGTCAGCCGCGACGCCGGCAGATTGATCCAGTCGTCGAAGCGCGCCGCTGCCCAGCCGAACGCCTCGTGGCGCGGGGTGCGGTGGCCGATCATCGAATCGGCGGTGTTGGCGGCCTTGTAGGCGGCGCCGCCGGCCAGGCCGCCGACGCCGGTCCAGAAGGCGGGGGCGACGATGCCGTCAGAGAAATTCTCGGCCAGGCTCTCGATCGCCGCGCGGCAGACGCCGGCCCTGTCGAGCGTTTCAGGGTCGCGGCCGACGATCCGCGAAACGGCAACGCGGCCCAAAGCCAGGCCGCCGGTGTCGAGCGCGTCAGCCACCGCCTCGACATGCTCATAGAGGCTCTTTTGCGACAGAAGCGACGTTGCCAGAAGGGCCGTGATGACGAGGCCCATGGGAACAAACCAGAACAGGATCTGCACGCCCAGGCCAATTATCGCCGGCACCAGCACGATGACCAGCAGCGCCTGGACACCACGCTTGCGACGCAGCGCGTCGGGATCAGTGGCGCGGTTGAGCCTGTGGTCGAGAAAGGATATCAGCCTGCCGAACCACGTCACCGGATGGCCGATGGCGCGAAACAGCCAATCGGGGTAACCGAGGGCGAATTCGACGGCCAATGACAGGAAAGCGATCAGGACTGACATGAAGCTTCTTAATGGGGCGGTTGTGGACCATGGTGGAAGTCTTGGCCGCGCGAGGGGGCTTTTTCCCAACGCCCTGCTGCCATTCGTCGACCTCTCGACCGGTATCAATCCGCACTCCTACCCGCTTTTCGACCTGCCCGCCACCTCGCTGTCGCGGTTGCCGGAAGCCGCGCGCACGCGTGAGCTGACAGAGATCGCTGCCAGTGCCTATGGGGCGCCGTCGCCAGCCAACATCGTGGCGGCACCGGGCACGCAGATCCTGTTGCCGCGCGTCGCCTCGCTGATTACCCCCGGAAGGGCGCTGGTGCTGGGTCCGACCTACGCCGAACATGCCCGCGCAGCAGTGATCGCCGGGCACGCGGTGACCGAGGTCGGCGATTTCGCTGACCTGGCGGACGCCGACCTTGCCATCATCGTCAATCCGAACAATCCGGATGGACGTGTCATCGAGCGCGACCGGTTGCTGGCTCTGGCTGCCGGATTGCGCGCCAAGGGCGGGCTGCTGGTTGTCGACGAGGCGTTCATGGATGTTGGGCCGCGCGAGCATAGCCTCTGCGGCGATGTCGGCCAGGGCGGTATCGTCGTCCTGCGTTCGTTCGGCAAGTTCTTCGGCCTGGCCGGGCTGCGGCTCGGGTTTGCACTTTCCGATGTAGCGACGGTCGAACGGCTTGAGACGCAATTCGGGCCATGGGCCGTCGCCGGCCCGGCGCTGGAATACGGCATCCGCGCGCTTGCCGACATCGACTGGCAGGACGCGATGCGATCATCTCTTGCCGGCGCATCGGCGCGGCTCGACGCGCTGTTCGGCCGCTTCGGCGTTCCCGTCGTGGGCGGCACCACGCTGTTCCGTTTTCTTCGCCTGCCGCATGCCGCCGATTTGTTTGCCGCGCTCGGCGAGCGCGGCATCCTGCTTCGCCATTTTGCCGATCGGCCTGACGTTCTGCGCGCCGGCCTGCCGGGGAGTGAGGAGGAATGGCAGCGGCTCGAGACCGCTCTTGCCGAATGGGCGTCGCGGCGCGAGCATCAATCGAAGGGTTCAAAACAATGATCCATGTCTGTTCGCTGGCAAAGATCGAGGAAACGGTGGTCAGGACCGGCGCCGACCGCATGCTGTCGCTGCTTGCCGCCGGAACGGAGGTGGTCCGTCCGGCGTCGATCGCCCGAGAAAACCATCTGCATCTGGTCATGCATGACATCGCGGCGGCGCAGGACGGCATGACCATGCCGGGCGAGGAGCATGTCCGTAACCTGCTCGATTTTTCGCGCCGCTGGGACCGGGCAAGGCCGATGCTCGTGCATTGCTATGCCGGCATCAGCCGCTCAACGGCTTCGGCCTATATCATCGCGGCCGCATTGGCGCCGAAACGCGACGAGGCCGAATTGGCGCGGACGCTGCGGGCGCTGTCGCCCTCGGCAACACCCAATCCGCGACTGATCGCGGTGGCCGATGCGCTGCTTGATCGCAACGGCCGCATGATCGAGGCGATCGAATCGATCGGCCGCGGTGCGGATGCCTTTGAAGGCACGCCCTTTGCGCTGAGGATCGACAGCTAGCTGCCCCATGTCGTTGTTCGATTATCGAGTGCCCTCATTCGCCCAATCTTCATGCCCGTGGCGTACCCGGACAATGAACACGTCGTCGTCGGCTTCGATCCGGTAGACGACAAGATGGGCTTTGAAGGGATGGATACGCATCGGTGGCCTCAATTCAAGCCGCTATTCGGGGACTGGCAGCGATCAGGTCAAAGATCGTGAACAACTCGTCATGATACTGTCTGGCCTGCACAGCGCCGAACAGGCGCACCCCTTGCTCGGCAATACCGACGATGTCCTCTTCCGCGGCTAAAGAAAGGCGAAATCCCACTACCTATTGCCGGATGGCTTTTCAGCGCGTTTAACCGCCTCCGTGAAAAGCGCGTCCCTGGATCGATTGCCGATGCCACTCTTCAAGCCATCATCGACAAAGCGCTGCATGGCGGCAATCTTGTCGTTGCGCTCCTGATCCCGACGGATCAAATCGCGCACATAATCGCTCGCGTTGGCGTAACGGCCCGTTTCGGTTTGCGCCTCAACCCAATCTTTCATCGGGTCGGGCAATGATACGTTCATCGTTGCCATACTGGCCTCCATATTCCGCCCAGTATGGTGCATTTTGGCAAAGTTTGTCAAAATCTCTTGTGCGGAAATCTCTCTGTGCAAAGCGTTATTGTCTGATCCGCCCTCCGTCGCCTGGTTTGTTCAAGAGGACAGCGTTTTGCCTTACGATGCCAGACCACTGGTTTGGAGGCTACGTCAACCAGTCCGCGAGCTTGGCCTTGCGGACATCCCGCAGCAGGCTGATGAAGCCGTCGGCCTGATATTCTGCCGTCAGCCGGCCCTTCTCCGCCGTTGCGATGCTGGCATCGCCGACGACGCCGTTCGGGTTGAGATCGCCAGCGATCCAGGCAAAGGCGTGGGTGCCGGTGTGGCGCAGCAGCGAGAATTCCTTCTCGGCCTTGGCGACATTGGAAACGAAATTGTCGGCCTTGCCCATGTCGACGAGGTCCGGCCGGAAATGCAGCATCAGCGAGGTCTCGACATCGCCGCCATGGATGCCGTGGCGATCCTCCAGTTCGGTGTACATGCCGGCCGGACGACCAAAACGCTGCCAGCTGGTCTTTACCGCCAGCATCTTTTCACGCACGCGCAGTTCGCGCGTGACGATGCCCATGATCTCTTCGTTGCCGCCATGCGAATTGACCACGATCAGCTTGCGCACCCCGGCGCGAGCGATCGACAGGCCAAGCTCGGTCCAGGCTTCTATCAGCGTGGTTGCCGGCAGAGTGAGGGTGCCCGGCGCGTGCAGATGTTCGTTCGACTTGCCCACTGCCTGGACCGGCAGGATGCGGATGTCGAGATCGTCGGGCAGGCGCGAAATAACCGTGTCGAGCATGCCGTTCATGATCGAAGTGTCGGTAGAGACCGGCAGATGTGGCCCATGCTGCTCGATCGCCGCCACCGGCAGCACGGCGATCGTCGCCTCCGGATCGATCGAGGCGTATTCGGTGGTCCGGTAGTCGCCCCACCACACACGTCTTTTGGGTACGGTCATGTCATGCCTCTTCAATGGTCCGGCAGACCTAGCGCGGCAAGCGCGGTCTGTCGATCACCCGGCCGCGATGGCCTCGACCTCGACCTTGAATTCGGGGCGGGCAAAGCCGGAAACGATCATCAGCGTCGAGGCCGGCGCGGGGCTGGAAAACAGCCGGTCGCGGACATCCATATAGGGCCGCAGATGCGCGCGATCGGTGACATAGGTGTTGATGCGCACGATATCCCTCAGACCCAGGCCGGCTTCGCCGAGAATCGCCGCGATGTTTTGAAAGCAGAGTTCGGCCTGCGCGCCGGCGTCTTCGGGGATCTGGTCGTCCGCGGTGATGGCGACCTGACCCGAGCACAGCACCAGCCGCTTGCCAGCCGGCACCTCGACGCCGTGGCTGTAGCGGGCAAAGGGCGGCTTGATCGACTTCGGGGTGAGGAATCTGAACATGGCAATCTCCTGGATGCCGTCAGCCTAAAGCCGGACCCACTACACCTTCAAGATGGCGGTGCATGTTGCCCGGGCGATTATGGACAGCCGTTCAAAAAATAGGCACGATGCCTTCCGTACAGCATGACCCGTCCGCGCTTGGCATGGCAACGTCTTTCAAGCGGGCGGCCCCGGCGCCAGACGCCGGTGGCATGTGTCTTGCTTCTTGAATCTTTGGTGTCGAGCCTGGCGCGTGGCGCGCCGGAGCAAACAGAGGGTGGTGTCGATGTACGGAAAACAGAAGATCTCGGTGGCGGTTGTGGCCCTGCTTGCAGCCAGCACGCTGGGTGCTGCTGCGAATGAGAAAGTCACCTTCGGCACCAACTGGTTGGCCGAGCCGGAGCATGGCGGATATTACCAGTCCGTGGCGGACGGCACCTATGCTGCCTGCGGCCTCGACGTCACCATTATGCAGGGCGGTCCGCAGGTCAGCGGCCGGCCGATGCTGCTGGCCGGCAAGATCGATTTCTACATGGGCGGCAATCTGCTGTCGGCTTTCGATGCCGTCCAGCAAGGCATTCCGATGCGGGTGGTGGCGGCGGATTTCCAGAAGGACCCGCAGGTCATCATGTCCCATCCCGGCGAAGGGCTCGACAAATGGGAGGACCTGAAGAACGCCGACCAGTACATATTGGGTGACGAGGGCGTGCAGACCTTCTTCCAGTGGATGGTCATCGAACTCGGCTTCGATGCCTCCAAGCGCGCGCCCTACACCTACAACACCGCTCCCTTCCTCGCCAACAAGAAGTCGATCCAGCAGGGCTACGTCACCTCCGAGCCGTTCGCGGTCAAGAAGGAAGGCGGCTTCGTGCCGAACCAGTTCCTGCTCGCCGACTATGGCTGGGACACCTACTCGACGACGATCGAGGTGATGCAGGACACGATCGACAAGAAGCCGGAGGTGGTCCAGTGCTTCGTCGATGGCTCCGCCAAGGGCTGGTACAAATATCTCTACGGCGACAACAAGGCCGCCAACGACTTGATCAAGAAAGACAATCCCGACATGAGCGACGAGCAGATCGCGTTCTCGATCGAGCAGATGAAGAAGTTCGGCCTGGCCGATTCCGGCGACACCGAAAAGCTCGGCATCGGCGCCATGACCGACGAGCGGATCAAGAGTTTCTACGACAAGATGGTCAAGGCCAAGGTCACGCCAGCCGGCATCGACATCAAGAAGGCCTACACGCTGACCTTCATCAACAAGGGCGTCGGGCTCGAGCTGAAGAAATAGGCCGGTCCCGGCATGATAAGGGAAAAAGTGGCGCCAGCGCCGGCTGTGTCGGGTACGGCCCCGACGCTTCTGGCGCTGCGCGGCGTCGGCAAGGTATTTTCCAACGGCGTGACGGCGCTCAGCGACGTCGACCTGACCATCCGGGAAGGCGATTTCCTCAGCCTGCTTGGGCCGTCGGGGTGCGGCAAGTCGACGGCGCTGCGGCTGATCGCCGGCCTGTCGACGCCGACCTCCGGCGTGCTCGACTGGCGCGGCGGTGGCTCGCTTGACCGTTCGAACATCGGCTTCGTCTTCCAGGAGCCGACGCTGCTGCCCTGGGCCAATGTTTTCGACAATGTCTGGCTGCCGCTTCGGCTGAAAGGCATTTCGCGCGCCAAGGCGACACCGGCGATCACGGAGATGCTGGCGCGGGTGCACCTGACCGGTTTCGAAGACGCGGTGCCGCGCGAACTGTCCGGCGGCATGAAGATGCGCGTCTCGATCGCGCGGGCCATGGTGACCAAACCGCGCGTGCTGCTGATGGACGAACCGTTCGCGGCACTCGACGAGATCACCCGCTTCAAGCTCAACAACGATCTCCTGGAACTGTGGCAGGACGAACGCTTCACCGTCGTTTTCGTCACCCACAGCGTCTTTGAAAGCGTGTTCCTCTCCAACCGCGTCGTCGTCATGGCGGCGCGGCCGGGCAGGGTGTTCGACGAACTCGCCATCGAGGCCACCTATCCGCGCGACGAGGCGTTTCGCACCTCGCCCGACTACGCGGCACTGTGCCGTCAGGCCTCCGATGTGCTGGTCAAGGCCATCAATTCAACAGCAGGCGCGCATCATGACGGCCATTGACGAGCGTGTGCTCAAACTCGACCCCGAGGAAGCACGCCGCGTGCGCCAGGAGCGGTTCGAACGGATCGGCCGCTGGGTGCTGCCGCTGGCGATCATGATCCTGGCGATCTGGCTGTGGGATCGCATCTGCGTGTGGAACGCGATCCCGCAATACATCCTGCCGCGTCCCGGCGTGGTGCTGTGGACACTCTACAACGATGCCGGCCTGCTGTTTTCCTCGCTGCTGGTCACCTTGCGCATCACCTTCCTCAGCCTGGCTCTGGCCGTCATCGGCGGGGTCGGGCTGGCGGTGCTGTTCGCGCAGTCGAAATGGGTCGAGATGTCATTCTTCCCCTTCGCCATCGTGTTGCAGGTGACGCCGATCGTGGCGATTTTCCCGCTGATCAACATCTATGTGAACGACCAGACGACCAAGCTTCTGCTGTGCGCCTGGATCGTCGCCTTCTTTCCGATCCTGTCCAATACCACGCTTGGCCTCAACTCCGTCGACCGCAATCTGCGCGATATGTTCAAGCTCAACGGCGCGACGCGTTGGCAGCAGTTGCGCTATCTCAGGCTGCCGGCGGCGATGCCCTATTTCCTCGGCGGATTGAAGATCGCCGGCGGCCTGTCGCTGATCGGCGCCGTGGTGGCCGAATTCGTCGCCGGCACCACCGGCCAGTCCTCTGGCCTTGCCTCGCGCATCATCGAGGCCGGTTACCGGCTCAACGCGCCGCGGCTGTTCGCGGCGCTGTTCCTGATCTCGCTGACCGGCATTTTGATCTTCCTCGTGCTGTCGCTGATTTCGCATCTCATTTTGCGGCGCTGGCACGAAAGCGCACTGAAGCAGGAGCGCTAGGCCCTTGATTCCGAACACAGGTTCATACCGGCTCGCCAATGTCAGGCTTCACGCATCCCTGACCCCAGGCCTTGGCGCTGCTCTCGACAGGGATGGCTTTGCGCTTGCCGACGTCACTATCGCGGACGGCAAAATCGCAGGCATTGCCGCCCACGGTCGTGCAGCGCCTGCTGATGCCGTCGATCTGGGCGGCCGCATCGTGCTGCCATGCTTCGTCGACTGCCACACGCATATCGACAAGGGCCATATCTGGCCGCGAAAGCCCAATCCCGACGGCACGTTCTTGGGCGCGCTGAATGCCGCCGGCGCCGATCGTGTGGCACGCTGGAGCGCCGAGGACGTTGCGAAACGGATGGATTTCTCGCTGCGCTCAGCCTACGCCCATGGCACCAGGGCGCTGCGCACGCATCTCGACAGCGTCGCGCCGCAGGAGGAAATCTCTTGGCCGGTGTTCGAGGCGATGCGCGAGGCATGGCGCGGCCGCATCGAGTTGCAGGGCGCCTGTTTGCTCGGCATCGAAGGCGTACGCGACAAAAAGTGGTTCGACAGGCTGGCAAAGAGGGTTGCCGCGGCAAAGGGCGTGCTCGGTGTCGTCACCTATATGGTGCCGGACCTCGAAGAACTGCTCGACCATGTCTTCGTGCAAGCCATCAAGCATGGCCTCGATCTCGATTTCCATGCCGACGAGACCGATGACATCTCCGCCATATCGCTGAAGAAGATCGCCGAGGCTGCTCTCTGGAACGGTTTCGAAGGCAACATCCTCGCCGGCCATTGCTGTTCGCTGGCGCGCCAGCCGGACCTCGATGTGCTCGACACGCTGGACAAGGTGGCGAAAGCGGGGCTCGCCGTCGTCTCGCTGCCAATGTGCAACCTCTATCTGCAGGACCGGCGCGGCGACCAAACCACGCCGCGCTGGCGCGGCGTGACGCTGCTGCACGAGATGAAGGCGAGGGGCATTCCGGTGGCAGTCGCTTCCGACAACACGCGTGATCCCTTCTACGCCTATGGCGATCTCGACATGTTGGAGGTCTACCGCATGGCGACGCGCATCCTGCATTTCGATCATCCGGTCGCCGACTGGCCGCAAGCGGTCACCGCGACGCCGGCCAAGGTGATGCGGCTTGATGGCTTCGGCACGCTTGCCGCCGGCGGCGATGCCGATTTTGTCCTGTTTAAAGGCCGAAGCTGGACGGAATTGCTCTCGCGGCCCGAATCGGATCGCATCGTGGTGCGCGGCGGCAAGGCGATCGACCGGCAATTGCCCGACTATGCCGAACTCGACGAACTGATGGTGGAATGATGGACGTTTCGGCGCTCAAACGCGATCTTGACGGACTCAAGGTCGACGACAACCCGGCCATCGTCCAGCAGAAGAGCCGTGATTTCTACTGGTACAGCCCGGTGCTGAAGCAGCAACTGGACCATGTCACCGGCGATCTGATCGTGACGCCAAGGCATGAGACCGAACTGATACGCGTGCTTGCTACGTGTCATCGCCATGGTGTGCCGGTGACACCGCGCGGCAGCGGCACCGGCAATTACGGCCAGGCGATGCCGCTCTCCGGCGGCGTCGTGCTCAACCTTGCCGAGATGAACGAGATCAAGTCGATCGCACCGGGGCGCGTGGTGACCGGACCGGGGGCCGTTCTTGCCGATATCGACAAGGCGACGCGGGCGCATTCCGGGCAGGAGCTGCGGCTGTCGCCCTCCACCTACAACACCGCCTCGATCGGCGGCTTCATCGCCGGCGGTTCGGGCGGCGTCGGTTCGATCAATTTCGGCGGATTGCGCGATTTCGGCAATGTGCTGCGCCTGCGGGTGGTGACCATGGAGGCCGAGCCGAAAGCGCTCGAACTCACCGGCGAGGATCTGCACAAGGTGACCCATGCCTACGGCACTAACGGCATCATATCGGAGGTCGAGATGCCGCTGACCGCGGCCTATGAATGGATCGACGTCATCGTCGGCTTCGACGCTTTCATGGATGCGGCCCGCTATGGAAATGCACTGGCGTGCCAAGACGGTATCCTGACCAAGCTGATCACGCCGATAGCGGCACCCGTGCCACAGCTTTATTTCAAGCGGCATCAGAAATTCCTGAAGCAGGGGCAGAGCATCTGCGTCGTCATGGTGGCGCGGCACGGGCTGGATGCCTTCCTGGCCTTTAATCGCCGTGCCGGCGGCGAGGTGATCTTCAATGCAGCCTCAGCGACGCTGGACGAGAAAAAGGGCCTGCCACCGGCCTATGAGCTGGCCTGGAACCACACCACACTGAGGGCGCTGCGCGTCGATCCTTCGATTACCTATCTGCAGTCGCTCTATCCCTTTCCCAAGCAACTGGCGCTGGTCGAAAAGATGGATGCGATGTTTCCGGGCGAGGTTTTCTCGCATCTGGAATTCGTACGGCTGGACGGCAACATCACCTGCTTCGGCCTGCCGCTGGTCAAGTTCACCAGTGAAGCAAGGCTCGACGAGATCGTGCGGCTGCATGAGAAGAATGGCTGCCCGATCTTCAACCCACATCGCTACACGCTGGAAGAGGGCGGCATGAAGCAGACCGACGCGGTGCAGCTTGCCTTCAAGCGCGAAACCGATCCGCAAGGCCTGCTCAACCCCGGCAAGATGATCGCCTGGGAGAACCCGGACTATGACTACCGGTCGGGCCGGACATTCTTGTTCAAGGGGTTGCAGAGGATGGGATGAGGACAGGTTTGCGCTTGAACACCCCCCTCTGTCCTGCCGGACATCTCCCCCGCAAGGGGGGAGATTGGCAGCCTTTGAGTCGCGACCATTCTGCGGCGTCGACAGTTGGCGAAAGCGATACGGCAGTCCGATCTCCCCCCTTGCGGGGGAGATGCCCGGCAGGGCAGAGGGGGGTGCCTCGCACTGACCTTGCGGATATTCCCCTGTGAACATCCTCGTCCTTTACGCCCATCCGGTCGAGACTAGCTTCAATGCCGGCCTGCACCGCATGATCGTAGAGCGGTTGACGGCGGCGGGCCATACGGTCGATGACTGCGACCTCTACGCGGAGGATTTCGATCCGCGGATGACGCGGCAGGAAAGGCTGGGCTACCACAATCCGCGCGGCGCCGCTGACGCTGCCGCACCTTATGTCGAACGCCTGCTGCGAGCCGATGCGCTGGTGCTTTCCTATCCGGTCTGGAACTACGGCTTTCCAGCGATCCTGAAAGGCTTTTTCGATCGCGTCTTCCTGCCCGGCGTGTCGTTCAAATTGGTCGACGGCAAGGCGCAGCCGTCGCTGCACAACGTACGCAAGGTTGCCGCGGTGACTACCTATGGCGGCAGCCGGTTCCGCGCCATGCTGATGGGTGATCCGCCGCGCAAACTGATCAAGCGCATGCTGCGCGCCACCGTCAAACCGGGCGCACCGGTGAGCTATCTTGCACATTATTCGATGAATCTGTCGACCGACAGCACGCGCAAGACCTTCATGGCCAAGGTCGCGGCACGCATGGATGCCTTCTGATGCGCGCGCTGGTGGTCTACTGCCATCCGGTGCCGGACAGCTTCTGTGCGGCAATTCGCGACACCGCCATCGACGTGCTGATGCGACGAGGCTGGGAGGTGCGGCTGCTCGACCTCTATGCCGAGAAGTTCGACCCGGTGATGGGTTGCGACGAGCGACGCTCCTACAATGACCAGGCGCCGCAGGACCCGGCGCTGAAGCCGCATTTCGAGCTGCTCAACTGGGCCGAAGCGATCCTGTTTGTATATCCGACCTGGTGGTACGGACTGCCGGCGATGCTGAAGGGCTGGCTCGACCGGGTGTGGGCGACGGACGTCGCCTTCAAGCTGCCGGCCGGCAAGGGGCGGATCAAGTCGCTGATGACGCATGTGACCAAGGTTGGTGTCATCACTAGCTGCGGCGCCCCGACCTGGTGGAGCGTCGTCGTCGGCCAGCCGGGACGCAAGACCCTGCTGCGCGGCATGCGGGCGCTATGCGCGACGCGCAGCCGGACGTTTTTCCTGGCGCACTATTTGATGGATGCCTCGACGCCGGCGACAAGGGCGGCGTTTCTGGCGAAGGTGCGGGCAAAGCTGGAGCGGTTTTGAGAAGCGGGGTCTCGTAGGGCGCTTTCCCCACCCCGTCCCGCAATCTCCGCTCCGCTCCGACCGCGAGCCGACCCTCCCACAAGAGGGAGGGTAAGAGGCGCTACATCCTTGTCCGCTCCGATTTCGGATCGTACATCGGCTTCAGCGAGGCTTCCGCCGCAAAGCGCTCGCCGGCGATCTCGATTTCGTAGGATGAAGCCAGCACATCCGCTTCGCTCTCGCCCTGGCATGGCACATAGCCCAGCCCGACCGCGCCGCCGAGATGATGGCCGTAATTGCCTGAGGTGATCGGACCGACGATCTTGCCGTCGCGCAGGATCGCCTCGTTGTGGAAGAGCAGGGGCTCCGGATCCTTCAGGCGGAACTGGACGAGCCGGCGTGACAGGCCGGCTTCCTTCTTGCGCAGCACGGCATCGCGGCCGATGAAGTCGCCCTTGGCGGTCTTCACCGCGAAGCCAAGGCCGGCTTCCAGCACATTGTCTTCATCGGTGATGTCGTGGCCGAAATGCCTGAAGGCCTTTTCGATGCGGCAGGAATCCAGCGTGTGCAGGCCGCAGAGCTTCAGGCCGCCTTCGGCGCCGGCCTCATCGATCGCCTCGAAGACATGAGCCGCCTGGTCGGTCGAGACATAGAGTTCCCAGCCGAGTTCGCCGACATAGGTGACGCGGTGGGCGCGGGCCAGGCCCATGCCGATCTCGATTTCCTGGAACGTGCCGAACGGATTTTTATCATTGGAAAAATCGTTGGGGCTGACCTTCTGGATCAGCTTTCTTGCGTCCGGGCCCATCAGGCAGAGCACGCTTTCGGCCGCCGTCACGTCGGTGACGACGACGAACTCGTCGGCGACGTGCTTGCGCAGCCAAGCCAGGTCGCGCTGCAGCGTGGCGCCGGGGACGACGAGGAAGAAAGCCGTTTCCGACAGCCGCGAAACCGTCAGGTCGCTCTCGATGCCGCCGCGCTGGTTGAGCATCTGGGTGTAGACGATCTTGCCCGGCGCGACGTCCATGTCGTTGGCGCACAGTCTTTGCAGGAAAGCGCTGGCGTCGCGGCCCTCGACACGGATTTTGCCGAAGGAGGTCATGTCGAACAGGCCGACGCCATTCCTGACCGCGAGGTGTTCTTCCCGCTGGTTGTCGAACCAGTTCTGGCGCTTCCAGGAATAGCGGTATTCGCGCTCCTGGCCCTCGCGAGCGAACCAGTTGGCGCGCTCCCAGCCGGCGACTTCGCCGAACACGGCGCCGCGCACCTTCAGATGCTCGTGCAGCGGCGAACGCCTGACATTCCTCGAGGTCGCCATCTGCCGATAAGGGAAATGGTCGGCATAGAGCAGGCCGAGCGTTTCCGAGACGCGTTCCTTCAAATAGCGGCGGTTCTTCTGGAACGGCTGGGCGCGGCGGATGTCGACTTCCCACAGGTCGAACGGGGCTTCGCCGTCATTGATCCACTGCGCCAGCGCCATGCCGGCGCCGCCGGAGGAGACGATGCCGATCGAGTTGTAGCCGGTCGCCATCCAGTAGCCGGACAGCTCCGGCGCCTCGCCGAGATAGTAGCGGTCGTCGGGCGTAAAACTCTCAGGACCGTTGAAGAAGGTGTGGATGCCGGCGGTTGCCAGCATCGGCATGCGGTTGACGCCCATTTCGAGGATCGGCTCGAAATGCTCCATGTCCTCCGGCAACTGGTCGAAGCAGAAATCCTCGCGGATGCCGTCCATGCCCCAGGGTTTTGCCACCGGCTCGAAGGCGCCCAGCATCATCTTGCCGGCGTCCTCCTTGTAGTAGGCGCACTCGTCCGGCACCCGCAGCACCGGCAGACGGGTGAGGCCGGGGATCGGTTCGGTGACGAGGTAAAAATGCTCGCAGGCATGCAGCGGGATGGTGACGCCGTTCTGCGCTCCCAGTTCGCGCGCCCACATGCCGGCGCAGTTGACGACGATGTCGGCTTCGATCGTGCCTTGGTCTTCGCCCTGTGCCCAGGACACGCCGCTGACGCGGCCGGCCTTGGTATGGACCTTGGTGACCTTCACATTCTCGACGATGGTGGCGCCGCGCTGGCGCGCGCCCTTGGCCAGCGCCATGGCGATGTTGGCGGGGTCGCACTGGCCGTCGAGCGGCAGATGAACGGCGCCGACGACATCGGAAACATTGAGATGCGGGTACATCTCGCTGACTTCCCTGGGCGAAATCTCGCGCACGTCGACATCGAAGGCACGCGCCAGCGACGCTTGCCTGTAGATCTCGTGCTTGCGCTCCTCGGTCAGCGCCACGGTGATCGAACCGACCTGGCGCATGCCGGTGCCGACCTCGGTCTCGGCTTCCAGCTTGACGTAGAGATCGGCGGAATATTTGGCCAGCCGTGTCATGTTCTGCGAACCGCGCAACTGGCCGATCAGGCCGGCGGCGTGCCATGTCGTGCCCGACGTCAGCTGTTTGCGTTCGAGAAGCACGATGTCAGTCCAGCCGAGCTTGGCCAGGTGATAGGCGACCGAACAGCCGGAAACGCCGCCGCCGATGATGACCGCTCTTGCTTTGGCGGGAATTGCCTTGGCGGTCATGCTGCCTCGCGACGGTAGCTGGAAGCAAAGCGGCGCAGACGAAGTGCAGCTTCCTGCAGCACGGGTTCGGGCTGGCAGAGGCTGATGCGAATGTGGCCGGCGGCCGCTTCGCCGAAGCTGGAGCCGGGCATGACGCCAACCTTTTCGCTGTCGAGCAGGGCCCAGGCGAATTTCTCGTCGTCCGGTTCGACGGCCGAGATGTCGAGCATGACATACATGCCGCCCTCCGAACCGCGCACGGTGACATCGTTCATGCCCCGCACGGCGTCGAGCAAGACGGTGCGGCGTGCCGCGTAACGTTCGGCGATCTCCTTGACGCCGTAACGGTTCTCCAGCGCCTCGGAACAGGCGATCGAGATGAAGGCCGGCAGGCCGTAGGTCGTCACCAGATTGAGATTGATCATGAGCGTGATCATCTCCTCCGGTCCCGTCAGCCAGCCCATGCGCCAGCCGGTCATGCCGTGGCTCTTGGACATCGAATTGATGACCAGCGTCCGCTCGGCCATCCCTGGCAGCGAGCGCGGCGAGACGTGCTCGCCACCGCCCAGCGTCCAGTAGACTTCGTCCGACAGCAGCCAGAGGTCGTGCTCCCGGCAGACTTCTGCCAACTGCTCCAGCCGCTCGCGCGAATAGACAGCACCTGTCGGATTGTTCGGCGTGTTGATCAGGATGGCGCGCGTGTTCGGCCGGATTGCCGCGCGGATCATGTCGGCACGTGGCTGGAAGCCATCCTCGGCCGGTGTCTCGACGACGGTGAAATCAGCGCCTGCGGCGCTGAACGTGTTGGGATAGGTGGCATAATAGGGCGCCACGACGATAGCGTGATCGCCCTGGTCGAGCACGCCCTGCACCGCGGCGTAGAGTGCGGCCTGGCCGCCCGGCGTGGCGATCACCTGATCCGGCGACGTCTCGACGCCGGTGCAGGCGGTCGAGGCCACCGCCATCGCCCTGCGCAGGCGCGGCAGGCCGGGAAGCGGGGTGTAGTGATGATTGCTGCCGCGAACCGCGGTCACACAGGCTTCGATCGTCGGCGAGGGCGTGTCGAAATCATGGTCGCCGACGGACAGCATGATGATGTCTTCTCCGGCCTCCTTGCGCGTCCAGGCGGCGAAATGGACTTCCCAGCCGTCCTTGCCCGAAGGCACGATGCCGGAAATACGCGATGATGGTCTAGGCATGCAAAACCCCCGAAATTTCGTAGCCGGCCTGTTCGAGCCGGTCGCGCAGAGCGGCGATGTGCGGTGGTCCGACTTCGCAGCAGCCGCCAACGATGCTTGCCCCAGCCTCGACCCAGCCGATCGCCTGGTCGGCATAGGCATCCGGGCCAAGGTCGTGACGGGCGTGCAGCACATCGACGGTGCCGCCGTGCTTGAGTGCTTCGGTTGAAGTGAAGCCATTGGCGTAGGCGCCGACCGGGCCGCCGAGGTCGATCAGTTCAGGCAAAGCCGCGGCGATTGCTTCCGGCCGGCAGCAATTGACCAGCCGCGCGGCGACTGCCAGGCCATCGAGCGCGCCTGCCGCGGCGGCTATTGTCTCGCCGCTGCGCAGCCGTGGCTTGCCGTGGTCGGCCAGCGTCCACGACACCCATACCGGCTTGCCGCTTTCCGATGCCGCGGTGACCGCCGCGCGGGCTTCGTCCGCCGACGCCATGGTTTCACACAGGAACAGGTCGACGCCCTCGGCCTGCTCGGCAACGATGCGGCGGTAGATATCGAGCGTCTCCTCGAAGGAAATGGTCAGCGCCGGTGCATAGCTGCCGAAAAGCGGCGACAGGCAGCCGGCGATGGCCGCATCGCCGGCTTCGTCGCGGGCCTGCCTGGCCAATTCGATGCCGCGCTTCTGCAATGGCTTGAAGAGGTCTTCCGCGCCCTCGCGCGCCAGGCGTTCGGGTGTCGCAGAATAGGTGTTGATGGTGATCACGCGGGCGCCGGCACGGATGAATTCCGCGTGCAGGTCGCGCACCAGATCCGGTTCGTCGATCAGCACCCTGGCCGACCATAGCGGCGTCGGCTCGGACTTGCTGCGGCGGACCAGTTCCTGGCCCATCCCGCCATCGGTGAGGATGATTTTCTTCATGCGCGCAGCCTTTCGTTCTTCGGATCCCACAGCGGTTCATCCTTCTGCACGATCGCCTGAAAGCGGTCACCGAAGATTTCGACCTCGACTGATGTACCTGGTTCGGCCAGGTCGGCGCGCAGCATGCCGAGTGCGATCGATTTGTCGACCCGGTGACCCCAGCCGCCCGACGTCGTCTCGCCGACGATCTTGCCGTCGTGCCAGAGTGTAGAAACTGACGGAGCGTCGCAATCGCCGGGGTTTTCCACCACCAGTGTGACGAAACGCTTCTTCACGCCTTGCTGTTTTTCGTTCTGCAGGGCTGCCTTGCCACGGAAGTCGGGCTTTTCCCATTTGACGAAGCGCTCAAGACCGCCCTGCAGGATCGAGTAGTCGGTCGACAGATCCCCCTTCCAGGTGCGGTAGCCTTTTTCGAGCCGGAGCGAATCCAGCGCATACATGCCGAACGGCTTCAGCCCATGCTGCTGTCCTGCCGCGCAGACGGCGTCGAAGATGGCGGCGGTGTCGTCGACCCTGGTGTGGATTTCCCAGCCGAGTTCGCCGGCGAAGGAGACGCGCACGAGCTTGGCCCAGCGGCCGGCGATCTTCGTTTCCTGATGCGTCAGCCACGGCAAAGCGAGGTCGGCTTCGCAGACATCGGCGAGGATTTTTCGCGAGTTGGGGCCGGCCAGGATCTGGGTGGAAAATTCCTCGGTCCGGTCGATCAGCTTGAACGGGGCGTCCTTGGGCAGGCGCGATTTCAGCCATTCGAAATCATGCCATTGGGCGACCGCCGCGGTGATCAACGTCATCACGTTCTCGTCGTGGCGCACGACGGACATTTCGGTGACGATGCGGCCCTTGTCGTCGGCAAAATAGACGAGACCGATGCGGCCGGGTTTTGGCACCAGCCCGGTGACCTGCAGGCTCAGCCATTCGGCAGCGCCCGGACCCTCGAGGTTGAAGCGCGAGAAACCCGGCAGGTCCAAAATGCCGGCGGCATCGCGCACCGCCAGGCATTCCTCGCGCACGCGATGATGCCACGGTCCGTCGCGGCGGAAGGTCAGCGTGGCTTCCTCGGAAACATCGTCGCCGTCCTGTGCATACCAGGTGGCGCGCTCCCAGCCATTATAGGCATCGAAGCGGCCGCCGAGCGCCTTGGTGCGATCATGGATCGGCGACAGCTTGCGGTCGCGGCCTTCCGGCCAGGCATGGCGCGGGAACTGGATGGCGTATTCGTTGCCGTAGATCTCCATGCCCTTGGCGACGCAATAGTCCGGCGCCGCGGCAAAGGAGGTGAAGCGGCGCGGGTCGCATGACCACATGTCCCATTCGGTCTGGCCCTCTGTCACCCATTCGGCCAGCACCTTGCCGGCGCCGCCGCCCTGGGCGATGCCGAAGGTGAAGACGCAGGCCTCGAAGGCATTGGGAACGCCGGGCATTGGGCCGATCAGCGGATTGCCGTCCGGCGTGTAGGGGATCGGGCCATTGATGACCTTGGACAGGCCGGCGGTGCCCAGGATCGGCACGCGGGCGACGGCGTCGGCCAGATAATGTTCGAGCCGGTCGAGATCGTCGGGGAACAGCTGGAAGGAAAAATCCTCCGGCATCGGGTCGTTGTGGGTGGCCCAATGCGCGCGGCAATTGCGCTCATAGGGGCCGAGATTCATGCCGTTCTTCTCCTGGCGAAGATAGTAGGAGGTGTCGACGTCGCGCAGCAGCGGCAGTTTCTTCCCCTGTTCCTTCGACCATGCCGCCAGTTCGGGAATCTCCTCGAACAAAATGTACTGATGGCTCATCACCATCATCGGCACGTCGCGGCCGAACATCCGGCCGACTTCGGCGGCGCGGTAGCCGGCGGCATTGACGACGATCTCGCAGCGGATCTCACCTTGTGCCGTCTCGACCACCCATTCGTCGTTCTCACGGCGCACGCCTGTGACCGGGCAGAAGCGGATGATCTTCGCGCCCATGTCGCGCGCACCCTTGGCCAGCGCCTGGGTGAGCTGCGCCGGATCGATGTCGCCGTCGCTCGGGTCGTAGAGCGCGCCTTTCAAATCATGCGTCTCGATGAAGGGATAGCGACGCTGGATCTCGTCGACACCGACAATGTCGATGTCCATGCCCTGGTAGAGGCCCATGCCCTTGGCGCGCTGAAATTCCTGCATGCGCTCTTTCGTGTGGGCAAGGCGCAGCGAGCCGGTGACGTGATAGTTCATGGGATAGTCGACCGCGTCGGCCAGCCCGCGATAAAGCTCGGTCGAATAGCGCTGCATGTTCATCAGCGACCAGGACGAGGAGAAAGTCGGCACGTTGCCAGCGGCATGCCAGGTCGAGCCCGAAGTCAGCTCGTTCTTTTCCAAGAGCACGCAGTCGGTCCAGCCCGCCTTGGCGAGATGGTAGAGCGAGGAGGTGCCGACGGCACCGCCTCCGATGATCACCACGCGCGCCGTGCTCGGCAAACCCGCCATGTTCTTCTCCAAACTTGAACTCAATAGACGGGTGGTGAAACCACCCAGATGACAATTGCCGGCTCGGCACCCGGATTGCGCCAGCGGTAGGGCTTGCCTTCGAAGCGAAAGGAGTCGCCCTCGCCAAGCCGATGCCAGACACCTCCGATCTCGATGTCGAACAGTCCGGAGGCGACGTATCCGGCTTCCTCGGTCGGTCGCTGCGCCTCGGCCTTCAGTTCCGCGCCTGGCGCGAAGACCGAACGCACCATCTCGAAGCTACCGCCGAGATCGGGCGACAGAAGCTCCTCCACCAGGCCGGATTCGCTTGTGCCAAGCGTGCGGCGCCTGCCGGCGCGCACGACCACGCCGCGCTCGCTTTCGACAGGTACGTCATGGCTGAAGAACAGGCTGATCGGCACGCCGAACAGTTCGGCGAAGGCCCTGAGGTCACCGAGCGATGGCGTCGACAGGCCGCGTTCGACCTGGCTGACCCAGCCGACGGAACGGCCAAGATTCAGGCCAATCTCGGCGAGTGTCAGCCCGCGCGCCTTGCGCAAGGCCCTGATGTCGCCGGCCAGCACGCGTTCGTCAGGTCCCTGCAATGTTCTTGCGGTAGTCGAAGGCAAAACGCTCTCTTCATGAAAAATAACTGTCAAATTTCATGAGAAATCAAGCTCATGAAAAAATCAAGTGGATTTTCACGGATGCACAAGATTTGCTTGCGCGATTTTGACGGTTCATGCAAAGGCTCCGCCGAGAGCGGCGAATGGGGACGTCCGATCGAGACAAAGGGTAAGGGACGGCCCATGCTGGAAAATAACCCCCGAATTGCGGGCGATGCCGAGATTGTCGACGAGGCGATCCTGTCGCGCCGTTCGGTGCGCGCATTCCTGCCCGACATGGTCGACGACGACACCATCCGCGCCATTCTGGCGGTTGCGGCGCGCGCCCCATCCGGCACCAACATGCAGCCATGGAAAGTCTATGTCACCAAGGGCGAGAGCAAGCAGCGGATATCAGACGCCATTCTCAATTCCGGCATTCGCGCCGAAAAAGCCGATTGGGACGAGTACCGGTATTATCCCACCCAGTTCTTCGAGCCGTATCTGACCCGCCGCCGCGCCAACGGTTTCGGCCTCTATGGCGCGCTCGGCATTGGTCGCCGCGAGGTCGACAAGATGCGCGCCCAGCACGACCGCAACTTCGTCTTCTTCGACGCTCCGGTCGGCATGATCTTCACCATCGACCGCCGCCTCAACCAGGGCTCGTGGATTGACTACGGCATGTTCCTGCAGAACATCATGGTCGCAGCTAGAGGCAGGGGTCTGCACACCTGTCCGCAGGCGGCCTTCGCGCCCTATCACCGGCAGATCAGGCCGGTGCTCGACATTCCGGACGAAGAGATCGTCGTCTGCGGCATGGCGGTTGGTTACGAAGATACGTCAAAACCTGAAAACGCCTTCCGCACCGACCGCGTGCCGTTGGAAGAGTGGGTGACGTTCAGCGAGTAAGCCAGCCAGCTTCATTCCGTGTTCATCTGTGCGCCGTGGCCGCTGACATGGACGCCGTCTTGCGGCGTCAGCTTGAGGTAGGCAAGCAGCGCGCAGAGCGTGATGACGCCCTCGATCACGAACAGGATGCGAAAGTCGTCGGCGACGGCAGGGCCGCCGCCCGCCAGAAACGACAGTGCCGCGGCGGCCAGGCCAACGCTGATCGCCACTGCCAGCTGCCATAATATGTAATAGAGCGCGCTGAAACGGGCGAGCTGCTCGGGCGCGATGTCGGAATAGGCGAGGTTGCCGGTCGAGGCCCATTGCGCGGAGCGGAAGACGCCGAAGACGAAGATGTAGGTGAGCACGATCCATACCGGCGTCGTCGCCTGCATCAGCGCGAAGCCGGCAACCAGGGCGGCGACGATGGGCGTGTTGTAGACCAGCACGCGGCGAAAGCCGAAACGGTTGAGGACACGCGGCATGAAGAACCGCATGGCCACGGAGCCGACCGCGGCGACGAAGGTCAGCGATCCCGCCTGAACCGCGCTCATGCCGAAGCCGAGCTGGAACATCAGCGGCAGCAGGAAGACGACGGAGCTGAGGCCGATCGTGTCCAGCCCGCCACCGGTGAGGAACGAAATGCGGAAGGTACGGATGCGCAACAGCTTGAGATCGAGCAGCGGATTGCGCACGCGCAGGCAGTAGAACGAGGCGATGGTCAGGATAACGAGCGCCAGCGCCAGTTCGGCGGCGATGATGCCGCCCGCGGCATCCTTGGCGGCAAGCGAATCCATGCCGAAGACCAGCAGGACCATGCCGCTGCCGACCAGCAGGAAGCCCGGAAAATCGAACGGCGTGCGCACCGGCTTGGTCATCGTCGGAAACAGCGAGGCGGCAAGAATTGCCGCAGCCAGCGCGAACGGCACGTTGATGAAGAAGATCCAGCGCCAGGAAATGTAGGTGGTCAGCGCGCCGCCGACGAGCGGACCGACCAACGGTCCGGACTGGCCGGCCAGCGAGATGGACATGTTGATCTTCAGCGTTCGGCTGCGCGGAAAGGTCGACAGGATGACGACCTGGCCGAGCGTGCCCATCAAGGCGCCGCCAAAGCCTTGCAGCGCGCGGGCGCCGACCAGCGTCCAGATGTTGTCGGACAGCCCGCAGAGCGCCGACGAGGCGGCGAACACCAGCAAGGCAAAGCAGTAGACGTTGCGCAGTCCGAAGCGGTCGGCGGCCCAGCCGCCAAGCGGCATCGAGATGATCAGGCTGGCGACATAGACGGTAATCAAGAGGCCGAGCTGGCTGGGCGGACGCCCGAGGCTTTCGCTGATGCCCGGCAGCGCGGTCACCACGACATTCTGGTCGAGGCTGGTCATGAACACGCCGCAGGCGACCGTTAGCGGCAGCAGGAGCAAGGCTCTGGCCGGCACATCGGCGCAATCCGTGGCGCCGGCGGATAGTTCTGCGGTCATGGAGATGTTCGAACCAAACGAATGTGCCGACTCTGAGACGGGATTTACCCCTTGGACCGGCCTGGCGGTCATGTTTCCAACCATGAGCGCCCGAGGCGCGATTCTCTAGCGGCAGAACCGGCTGGCGTTGATGCCAGAAGTGACGCGGCGCCCTGGCCGACAGGGCGCCTACTGCACCTCGTAGCCGACTTCCTCGCTGGCATGGCAGAGCGCCTTCCAGAACGAGCGTGCGAATGAGCGGAAGACATAGATGTCGAACTGGTCGGCGCCGGTGCGCTGGATCTGGGCGAAGATGTCGTGATGGGTGGTCGAGCGGCCGGCGCCGATGGGAAAGGCCGGCAGCGAAAAGTCGATGGCGAAGAATTTCGCCAGCACCCATTCAGCCTTAGGCCCGGCAATGCGGATGGCGGTGCGGCCATGTGAAAGATCGGTCACGGTGCCGATGGCCGGCGTTACCACTTTGGCAAAGGCGGGGGCCAACCCTTCGGCCTCGTCGGCGATAGTGAACTTTCCCGGCGCGAAGCCGAACACCGATTTCACGCCGTCGCTCAAGCCGCCGCCTGCGCCATCGGGCAGAGCAAGCCCGGTGACGGTGCGGATGGCTGCTATCAGCTTCTTCTCCTCGCCGGGCCACGCTGCCAGCTGCACGATCGAGCCAGGCCGCGTCTCGGTCAGGATGATCTCGACGCCATGCTCGAAATTGCCGTGTGAGCCGACGTGAAATTCCGGTTCGAGTGGCGACAAGGGTTCGGGTGACTGGCGCTCAACCATGCATGCGGCTCCCGTCCGGATCGAAGAAGTGGTTGGAGACGATCTCGACCGGTCCAAAGCGGTTGCGCAAGGGATCGGAGACATGGGCGCGCGTGCCCTGCCGTGCCTTGCCGCCCTTGACCAGCGCCAGCGCGATATGCTTGCCGAGCGCCGGCGAATAGCAGCAGGCGGTGATATGGCCGATGGAGTCGTGCGGATTGGCTTCGTCAACCTCCTCGACGATGTGGGCGCCACCGTTGAGTGGCCGGTTATCGAGGGCGATCAGGCCGACCAGTTCAAGGCGGTCCGATGCGATCAAGCCTTCGCGGTCCATCATCGCCGAGCCGATGAAAGGCTTCTTCTTCGACAGCATCCAGTCGAGATGCAGGTCGCGTGCCGTGGTGCGGCCGTCGATCTCGGCGCCGGTGACATGGCCCTTTTCGATGCGCATGGTGCCCAGTGCCTCGAGCCCATAGGTGGCCAGCCCGAACGGCTTGCCGGCTTCAATAAGCGCTTCCCAGACATGGGTGCCGTGGCCGGCGCCGGAATAGACTTCGAAGGCCATTTCACCGGAGAAGGACAGCCGGCAAATCATCACCGGCACGCCTGCTATATCGCCACGCACGATGCCCATGAAGGGCAAGGCGGCGTTGTCGACCGACGTGCCGGTGACACAGGCGGCGAGGATCTGCCTGGCCTTCGGCCCGCCGATCGCGGCACCCGCCCATTCGTCGGTCACCGAGGTCACGTGGACTTTCAGCTCCGGCCAGATCACGTCGAGGAAATACTCCAGATGCTGCATCACCTTGCCGGCATTGGCCGTGGTGGTGGTCATCAGGAAATCCTGATCGCCGAGCCGCCAAGTGGTGCCGTCGTCGAAGGCTAGGCCGTCCTCGCGCAGCATCAGCCCGTAGCGTGCCTTGCCGGCGGCGAGCGTCGAAAACATGTTGGTGTAGACGCGGTCGAGGAATGCGGCGGCGTCAGGGCCTTGCACGGCAATCTTGCCCAGCGTCGAGACATCGACGATCCCTGCGCTTTCGCGCGTCGCCTTGGCTTCGCGCACATAGGCCTGCTCGACCGTCTCGCCGGCATGACCGTAGATCATCGGCCGGTACCAGAGGCCGGCGGAATACATCGTCGCGCCACTGGCCAGATGCCAGTCATGCATCGGAGTCAGCCGCTCGGGCTTCAGGTCGCCAAAACGCTCGGCCGCCAGCGAGCCGATCGACACCGGTGCAAAGGGCGGCCGGAAGCGCGTCGTGCCGACCTCGGGGATCGGCTTGCCCAGCGCTTCGGCCATGATTGCGAGGCCAGGCACGTTGGAACTCTTGCCCTGGTCGGTCGCCATGCCGAGCGTGGTGTAGCGTTTCAGATGCTCGACCGAGACGAAGCCCTCGCGGTGGGCCAGCCGCACGTCCTCAGCCGTGACGTCGTGCTGGAAATCGACAAAGCTCTTGCCCTTGGCCCTGATCTCGAACACCGGGGCGGGATCGGGATCGCCGGGCACTGCTTCGACGGTCGGCAGCATGGACGGTGTGCTCTGCCCGCCGGCGGCGGCGAGGCCGGCGGCGCGGCCTTCGGCGATGGCTTCGGTGGTGGAAAAACTGCCGGTGAAGGCACCGGCGCCGATCCATTGCTGTGGGGGCCACTTTTGTGTCGGCTTCGGCGGCAGAAAGGCTTGCCGGGCGGCGTTCCATTCCGCCTTGGCACCGGCCTGGCTGGCCAGATGGATGGTCGGCGACCAGCCGCCCGACATCAGCAGGCAATCGGCATGGATGCTGCGTGCATCACCGATGAGCGTGCCGTTGGTCATGTCGAAGCGCTGCAGTTTGAGGCCGGACAGCGCCTTGCCGCCTTCGGTGGCGACGACGGCATGGCCAGCGAAGATCTCGGCCTCGGCTTCCGCGGCCAGCTTGCGCATCTCCGGCGAAAGTTCCGGCCTGACATCGGCGATGGCGACGACCGCGGCACCGGCCTTCTTCAAGGCGACCGCCGCCCGATAGGCGCTGTCATTGTTGGTGAACAGTGCGATCCGCTCGCCCGGCAGCACGCCGAATTCGTTGGCGTAGCGCTCGGCGGCATGCGCCAGCATCACACCGGGCCTGTCATTGCCGGGGAAGACCAGCGGCCGCTCGAACGCACCAGTGGCCAGGACCACGGATTTGGCGCGGATCGCCCAATAGCGATGGCGCGGCTCGCCCTTGCCTGGCTGATCCTTATGGTCGCTGACCCGTTCGAGCGCGGCAAGCGTGTTGTTGTCGTAGTAACCCCAGACCGTGGTGCGCGGCAAAAGGCGGACATTGTCTCGGCCTTCGAGCTGGGCGACCGTGCGACGGGCCCAATCGGCGGCAGGCGCGCCGTCGATCGTTTCATCGGACCAGTTGGCCGAACCGCCGAAAAGCGGCTCGAGATCGGCCAGCATGACGCGCGCGCCCTGATCGGCGGCGGCCTTGGCGGCCATCAGTCCGGCCGGGCCGGAGCCGACCACCAGCACGTCGCAAAAGGCGTTCATGCGTTCGTAGCGGGCCGGATCCTTCGCCGATCCGGCACTGCCGAGACCGGCTGCGCGGCGGATGAAGTGTTCGCAGAACATCCAGAAGCGCGTGCCCTTGAGCGGACCGAACACCGGTCCCATGAAGGTCTTGTAGTAGAACCCGGCCGACAGGATCTTGCCGCCGAGCTGGTTGACGGCGTTGATGTCCCAGGCAAGCGAGGGGAAGCGGTTCTGGCTGATGGCAACCAAGCCGTCATGGATCTCGACCATGGTCGCCGGGATGTTGGGTTCACGGACCTCGCCCTTCAGCACCGTCACCAGCGCATTGGGCTCCTCGACGCAGGCAGTCAGCAATCCGCGCGGGCGGTGGTATTTGAACGAGCGGCCGTACAGCGTGACGCCCTTGGCCAGCAGGGCTGACGCCAGCGTGTCGCCGGCATGGCCGGTGTAGGATGCGCCATCGAAGGTGAAGCGGATGGTTTTCAGCCGGTCGATGCGGCCGCCGGTGTCGGTGCGGCGCGGGCTCATGACTTGTCCTCCGCCTTGCGGCGCGCGGCGGAGCCATGATCGCCGCGCCCTTGATGATCACCGCGCACAAAAGCAACGCTGGAAATCTCATGCGTCAGCGTGTTGCGCACGACGCGCAGATGCGTGCGGCAACCGCCGGAATGCTGCCAGATCTCGTTGTGATCCCCGGCCGGGTTCAGCCTGTCATAGACATAGGCATTCCACGCCTCGAAATTCTGAGAGGCAGGATCGGGACGCTCGCGGTTGCCGTCACCCTGATAGGTGAACTCGATGACGTCGCGCGGGCCGCAATAGGGGCAAGTGATCAACATTGAACTCTACCTAATGCCTAATGCAGCCGCGGGTTTGCACCCTGGCCCTTGTCGTCGATCACCAGGCCGCGGTGGAAGCGGTCGAGGGTGAAGGGGGCGTTGAGATCGTGCGGCTGGTCCTTGGCGATGGTCCAGGCGAAGCACCAGCCGGAAGCCGGCGTCGCCTTGAAGCCGCCATAGCACCAGCCGCAGTTGAGATACATGCCGGGCAGGGGGCCGGTGGTGATGATCGGCGAGCCGTCCATCGACATGTCGCAAACACCGCCCCAGGAGCGCAGCATGCGCACGCGCGCAAGGCCCGGAAACAGCGCCAGCATTTCGCTCATCACCTCGTCGACGACGGGCAAATTGCCGCGCTGGGCGTAGCTGTTGTAGCCGTCGATGTCGCCGCCATAGATGAGGCCGCCCTTGTCCGACTGCGACATGTAGAAATGGCCCATGCCGAAGGTGACGACCGTGTCGATGAAGGGTTTCAGCGATTCGGTGACGAAGGCCTGCAGCACATGGCTCTCGATCGGCATTGTCTCGATACCGGCAAGCTGCATGACACGCCCGGTGCTGCCGGCGACCGCAACGGCCACCTTCCTGGCGCGGATGTCGCCACGGGACGTCGTCACGCCTGAAATGCGGTCGCCGTCGCGCAGGAAGCCGGTGACCTCGCAGTTTTCGATGATGTCGACGCCGCGACGGTCGGCGCCGCGCGCATAGCCCCAGGCCACCGCATCATGGCGGGCGGTGCCGGCGCGTCGCTGCATCAGGCCGCCAACCACCGGAAAGCGCGCGCTGTCGGAGATGTCGAGCGCCGGAATCAGACGTTTGATCTCAGCCTTCGTCATCAGTTCGGCATCGACGCCGAGATGGCGCATGGCATTGCCGCGTCTTGCATAGTCGTCGAACTGGGCCGGCGTGTGCGCCAGGTTCAGGCAGCCGCGCTGCGAGAACATGACATTGTAGTTGAGCTCGTGCGAAAGGTTTTCCCACAGCTTCATCGAGTGTTCGTAGAAGCGGGTGTTGGCCGGCAGCAGATAGTTCGAGCGCACCGCCGTTGTGTTGCGGCCGACATTGCCGGAGCCGAGCCAGCCCTTTTCCACAACGGCGACATTGGTGATGCCGTGTTCCTTGGCAAGATAATAGGCGGTCGCCAGCCCATGACCGCCGCCGCCGATGATGATGACGTCATAGGACGCCTTCGGGTCCGGCTTGCGCCATGCCGGCTTCCAATCCTTGTTTCCCTTGAGCGCGTTCGCGAGCAGCGAAAAGGCCGAGTACTCTGCCATTGATGTCATCCGGTTTGGGCGATGCGGCAGACTATAGAGCAGGCCGCATCCGCAAAGCCAATATTGCGCCATCGCCTTTCGACTGGCCGACGCCTGGGATGGGATCAATCGGAGTGAGTGATCGGTTGAGGCCAATGATCGGACGGGCTCGCGATACGACGGCTTGCCCCATGATAGGGCCGTCTTTATCAAGAGCAGGCTTTCAAATTGCCTTTGCCGCCGATGAGTCGCCAACAAATCATGCTTTTCCGATTGCTTCGTCTCATTTTGATCCTCACGCTTGTCGTCTCGGCGCCGCTGTCGTTCGATGCGGTGGCACAGGGGCTTGGCCAGGCGCCTGCCGGACTGGTCGCCGACCAGCAGAAGATCATCCAGGCGCTGACGACCAAGACCGACAATTTCGAGAAGCAGATACAGCAGGACGGCGAGGAGGATAGCAGCCTTGTCGATATCCGCTTGCAACTCGAGGAGCTGTCGCGGCAATCGCTGAACAGCGCACTGGCCTTCCGTACGCGTCTTGGCGAGATCAACAGCCGTCTCGAGCAGCTTGGCGCGGCACCTGCGGCGGGTCAGCCGCCGGAGCCCGACATCGTCAGCGGCGAACGCGAGGCGCTGGTGTCGGAAAAGGCGGAGATCAACGCCGTCATTGCGCAAGCCCAATCGCTTTCGATCCGCATCAGCGGGCTGATCGACAAGATCGGCAACATGCGCAGCGAGCTGTTCCGCAATGTGCTCACCAAGCGCTATGTGCTGTCCGACGCGCTCAGCCCGCAGGTCTTTTCGGACGCCAGGGACGAATTCGGCAATTTCTACAAAGCGGTGTCGTCATGGCTAAGCTTCGCTTTCAAGTTCAAGTTCCAGGCCATTCTGGCGGCAACCTTCGTGGCGCTCGGGCTGGCGCTGGTGCTGCTGGTCGGTGGCCGGCGCCTGTTCGGGCGCGTGTTCGAAGCCGACCCTGCCAATGAGGATCCATCCTATCTCAGCCGCTTGTCGGTGGCCTTCTGGTCGACCTTGCTGCCGACGCTGGCGGTTGGCGTGTTCTTGGCCTCCACGGTGTTCTTTTTCAACTATTACAATGTGTTGCGTGGCGACATCGGCCTCTTCCTGAATGCGCTCGCGGCCGTCATCGGGGTGGTGTTCTGCGTCAACCGATTGACCAATGCGGCGCTCGAGCCGCGGCTGCCGAATTGGCGCCTTATCCCCGTCGAGACAGGTCCGGCGCGCTGGCTGGTGCGGCTGACGACCGCCATGGCCGTGGTCATCGGCGTCAATTATTTCCTGTCGGTCATCAACGACAAGATGGGCTCGCCGCTGTCGCTGACCATCGCCCGCAGTTTCGGCGCCACCATCATCGTCGGCGTCATCCTGATCCTGATGGCGATGCTGAGGCCGTTCAAGGCGCGTGACGGAAGCTGGCGGCCTTGGCCGGCATGGCTGCGCTATACGGCGCTTGCGCTCGGTCTTTTCACCATCGTCGCGGCGCTGCTCGGTTACATCGGCCTTGCTCTGTTCGTTTCGTTGCAGGTCGTCGTTACCGGCACCGTGCTGATCACCGCCTATATCGGCTTCCTGTCGGCGCAGGCGATCGGCGAGGAGGGTGCTTTCGCCAACACGACCGTCGGGCGCTGGCTGTCGGCCAAATCCAGCTACGAGGATACAGCCCTCGACCAGCTCGGCCTTGTCGTCAGTGTTGCCATCAATGTGATGATCGTGCTGGTGTTCCTGCCGTTGATCCTGCTGATGTGGGGTTTCCAGCCCGGCGATATCCAGGCCTGGGCCTACAAGCTCGCAACCGGGATCAACATCGGCTCGGTGACGATCTCGGTCACCGGCATCCTCTCCGGCATCGTCGTCTTCGTCATAGGCTATTTCCTGACGCGCTGGTTCCAGGGCTGGCTCGACGGTTCCGTGATGGCGCGTGGCAAGGTCGATACCGGCGTGCGCAACTCGATCAGGCTGGCGGTCGGCTATGCCGGCGTCGCGCTTGCGGCACTGGTCGGCATCTCGGCGGCGGGCATCGACCTGTCCAGCCTGGCACTAGTCGCCGGCGCTCTTTCCCTCGGTATCGGCTTTGGCCTGCAGAACGTGGTGTCCAATTTCGTTTCCGGCCTGATCCTGTTGGCCGAACGGCCGTTCAAGGTGGGCGACTGGATCGTTGCCGGCGATGTCAGCGGCACAGTCAAGAAGATCAGCGTGCGCGCCACCGAGATCGAAACCTTCCAGCGGCAATCGGTGATCCTGCCCAACTCGAACCTGATCAACAATGCCGTCGGCAACTGGACGCACCGCAACAAGCTCGGCCGCATCGACATCAAGGTCGGCGTCGCCTATGGCAGCGACGTCAAGCAGGTTCATGCCGTCCTGCTGGAGATCGCCCGCAGCCACCCGATGGTGCTGAAGAACCCCGAACCCTTCGTGCTGTTTTCCAATTTCGGCCCTGCCGCCCTGGAATTCGAGATCCGCGTGTTCCTGGCCGATGTGATGAACGGCAACATCGCGCAGAACGACATCCGTTTTGCCGTGCTTGAAAAATTCAGCAGCGAACACATCGAGATGCCCTCGACGCCACGCGCCGTGGTCGAGGCCCACAAGCCCAAGGCCTGGCCGACAGACGACGACAAGATCGAGGCCGACTTCGCCGAACAGGAGCAGGTGAAGGCCGAAGCCGAGGCGGAGAAGAAGCGACTGGTCAAGTCCCGCAAAACCAGGAAGCCAGATCCGGACTAGGCTGGGAATCGGTGGGTCTCAACCATCGAAAGCCGATTGCGGCATGAATGGGGCATTCAGTTGCGGTTCAGCTTCCATCTCATATAAGCTCCATGCAAAGGCGAAAATGCCTTGCGAAATGCAACAGAGGCGGTGGGAACACCGATATTGCACCATGTGGAAGTCTCTCGTCGCTGCCGTCGCCCTGGTCGCCGCTATCGGCTCGGTCCATGCCGCGAGCGCGGTCAACAAGGACGCCGAGACCCGAACGCTGGTCGTCACCGAGGGCGGCAGCAAGACCGACCTTGCGTTGGCCGGTGGCGAAACGGTTGAGTTCTGCCCGAATGGCTGCTTCGTCACCTTGCCCAATGGCGACCTCGAAGCCCTGACCGGTTCGGAAACCGTCGAGATTTCGGGCGGTGTCGCCCGCATCAAGTAATCCTGGCGTCACGATTGCGGAGGCCGGGAATTTGCCCGGCCTTTTATCGTTTCCGGTAGCGGTTGTTTAACAATGACGCCGGAAATACGCCCATGGCAGCCGTCTGCAACCGTGCGTTTTAACGTTCGCTACGTCATCGCCCGCTATACCAGCCTCAAGACGCCGAAAAGCGGCGCGCAACTCTACGCGGGCAGGGCAGGACATGGATGTGCGGTCGGACAGGAACGCAATACCGCTTGCGGTCGATCTCGACGGCACGCTGATCGCGACCGACCTGTTGTGGGAAGGGCTGTTCATCCTTCTCAAGGAGAACCCGCTCTATATCTTCCTCGTGCCTTTCTGGGCCGCCGGCGGGCCGGCGCGGCTGAAGCAGGCGATCGCGCAGCGCATCGACATCGATCCGGCATCGCTGCCCTATCGTGAGGTGCTGCTTTGCCGCCTCCGGACTGAGCACGGCGAAGGCCGCAAGATCGTGCTGGCGACCGGTACGCCGCGCAAGTTCGCCGACGCCATCGCGGCCCATCTCGGCATTTTCGACCAGGTGCTGGCCACCGATGGTCTCGCCAATCTCACCTCGGGCAGGAAGCGCGCTTCGCTGATTGCAGCCTATGGCGATGGCGGTTTCGACTATGCCGGCAACAGCCGTCACGATCTCCAGGTCTTCGATGCAGCGCGCAACGCGATCGTCGTCGCGCCCGACCGCCATGCCGCGCGCTGGCAGGCGGCACATGGCGCCGAGACGATGCCGGCGCCAAAGCCGACTTTGCGGACCATCGTCAAGATGCTGCGTGTCCATCAGTGGCTGAAGAATTCGCTGATCGCAGTGCCGATGGTGCTCTCGCATGAATATTTCGACACCGACATGATCTGGGAATGCCTGCTGGCATTCGTCTCGTTCAGCGCGGTGGCATCGGCCATCTACATCCTCAACGATTTCTTCGACCTCGCGCTCGACCGCAAACACCTCACCAAGCGCAACAGGCCGTTCGCCAGCGGTGCGCTGTCGATCCCGTTCGGACTTGGCGCGATCGCGGTGCTTCTGGCTATCGGCATCGGCACCGGGCTGTTCCTGTCGCCCGAATTCATGGCTGTGCTCGGCGGCTACATGGTCGTCACCACTGCCTATTCGCTGTCGTTCAAGCGCATGCTGCTGGTCGATGTGCTGACGCTCGCCGGCCTCTACACGATCCGCGTCCTGGCCGGTGCGGCGGCGACCGGCGTCGACGTCTCGTTCTGGCTGCTGGCCTTCTCTATCTTCTTTTTCCTGTCGCTGGCGCTGGTGAAGCGCTTCGTCGAATTGCGCACCACCGCCATCCCGCCTGGCGAGCGGATTGCCGGTCGCGGCTATCGCACGGAAGACCAGGAGATCGTCGCCCAGGCCGGCATGGCCTCGGCCTTCTCCTCGGCGCTGGTGCTGGCGCTCTACATGGACAGTGTCGCGGTGCGCGAGCTCTATCCGCATCCGTGGCTGATCTGGCCGCTGGCGCCGATCGTGCTTTATCTCACCATGCGCGTCTGGATCCTGGCACGCCGCAACGAGATGCATGACGATCCGGTCGTGTTCATCATCCGCGACTGGCGCAGCCAGATCGTGGTGCTGATCGGTGCGGTGATGCTGGTCATCGGGGGCTGGTAGGCATGGCCACGGAGCGGTTCCCGAGCTTTGGCCTTGTCACACCGTCGGCGCCACGCGCCATCGGGGCCGATGAGGCGATCGCGCTGCTGAAGGGCGGTCGGGCCAAGCCGGCGTCGCTGCTTGCCTATGGCAATGGCCGCTCCTACGGCGATTCCTGCCAGAACGAGGCCGGAGCGGTCGTCGATATGCGATCGCTGAACCGGATCCACGCCTTCAACGCCGAAACTGGTGTTCTCCAGGCGGATGCCGGCGTGCTGTTGTCCGACATCATCGCCCACGCCGCCCCTTACGGCTTCTTCCCCGCCGTTGTGCCTGGTACGCAATTCGTCACGCTCGGTGGCGCCATCGCCAATGACGTGCATGGCAAGAACCATCACCGGCGCGGCACCTTCGGCTGCCATGTCGAGAGCTTCACGCTGCTCAGGTCCGACGGAAAGACCTATCGCTGCTCGGCGGCAGACAATGCGCGCCTGTTTGCGGCAACGATCGGCGGTATGGGGCTGACCGGTCTCATCCTGTCGGCCTCGATCCGGCTGATGCGGGTTCATTCCCTCGACATCGTCGAAAAGGCGACACCGTTTCGCGATCTCGACGAATTCTTCGGTTTGGCCGAGGCGGCCGATCAGGCCAATGAGTATGCGGTCGCCTGGATCGACCAGTTGGCCGGCGGCCGCAACAGCGGTCGCGGGTTGCTGTTTACCGGCAATCACGCCGAGCACGGCTCGCATGCCGCCTCGCGCGCCGGCGGCAATCTCTCGGTGCCGTTCCAGCCGCCGTTCAATGTGCTCAACCGACCGTTCCTGACCGCCTTCAACACCGCCTACCGGTGGAAGAAGGGCCGGTCGCCCGCACCGCGCCAGGTCGGCTATCAGGGTTTTTTCTTTCCGCTCGACGGCGTGCGCGACTGGAACCGGCTTTACGGGCCGAAGGGGCTTTTTCAGCACCAGAGCGTGGTGCCGGAAAAGGCGGCGCGCGAGGCCGTGCCGGCGCTGCTGGCGGCTGCAAGGCAAGCCGGGCAGGGCTCGTTCCTCACCGTGCTGAAACGCTTCGGCTCCATCCGCTCGCCGGCGCTGCTGTCGTTCCCGCGTCCCGGCTACACGCTGACGCTGGATTTCCCCAACAGGGGGGCTGCGACGCTGGCCTTGTTGCGGGAACTCGATCGCATCACCGTCGAGGCAGGCGGCGCCGTCAATCCCTACAAGGACGCCCGCATGGGCGCCGACATCTTCGCTTCGTCCTTTCCCGACTGGCAGCGGCTGGAGGCACTGCGCGATCCCGCCTTCCTGTCGAGCTTCTGGGCACGGACGGCAAGGAAGCTGGACACGCGGCGAGGTGCGGTCGAGGCGGCGGAATAGATAAAAATCGAGTAATTCTTGGTTACCGAATCGTTAAATCCACGATTCACTCAAAACATTCTTGTGGCTTCACGAAATGTTTGCGGGTTTGTAATAGGAAGCGTGAAGGGGTGGCTTGGAACACATGAAATACATCGTCTTCATTCTCTTTACGGTCATGACCAATGCCGCCGCGCAGCTGATGCTGAAGCAAGGCATGATGTCGCTCGGGCCGATCTCGTTCGAGGGCGTCAATCCGCTCGTCAAGCTGCTGCAGATCGTCTTCAGCCCGTGGGTGTTCCTGGGCCTGTGTACCTTCGTCATCTCGATGGCCTCGCATCTCTATGTGCTGTCGAAGGTCGAGCTCTCCTTTGCTTATCCGTTCCTCAGCCTCGCCTACGTTGCCGTCGCTATCTTTGCTTATTTCGTCTTCCGCGAGGACCTCAATGGCTGGCGCATCGCCGGTATCGCCTTCATCTGCGTCGGCACGGTGCTGATCGCGCAAAGTGGTCGAGATTTGGGTGGTCGAGAGCATGAGGACCAGACCGCTTCCATCACGCCCGACAAGATCCAAGCAAACGAGATCGTTCGATGAGACATGTGATTTTCGGCGGTGACGGTTTCGTCGGCCGCCATCTTGCCCCGAAGCTTGCGGCCGATGGTGAAGAGGTTGTCGTCGCCGACATCGTCAAGAGCGACCTGCCGCATTACCGCACCGTCCGCTTTGTCCAATGCGACGTCACCGATCCGGCGTCGGTCGCTGCGGTCGGGCTCACGGCCGACGACATGGTCTACAATCTGTCGGCAAAGATGCTGTCGCCGATCCAGGTGCGCGCCAAGCGGCACGATTTCTTTTTCCCGGTGAATTTCCACGGCACCGAGCACATCATGCAGGCCATGGACAGAGCCGGTGCGACAAAACTCGTCCACTACACGACCGACATGATCTACGGCCACACGGTCACGCAGCCGATGACCGAGGAGCACCCGGTGGCGCCGCTGGGCGAATATGGCTGGTCGAAGCAGAAGACAGAGGAGTTGGCGGCCGAATGGCGCAAGCGCGGCATGTCGATCTCGCTGTTTCGCCCGCGCCTGATCATCGGCCCAGGCCGGCTTGGCATCCTGGAAAAGCTGTTCAAGCTGATCGACTGGAACTTTCCGGTGCCGATGATCGGTTCGGGCAGGAACCCCTATCAGTTCATCTCGGTGTTCGACTGCGCCGAGGCCGCGCGCGCGGCCTGGAAGGCCGGTGTGCCTGATGAGGCTTATAATCTGGGTTCGCTCAACCCGCCGCCGGTCAAGAAATTGCTCGGCGATTTGATCCGGCATGCCGGCTCGAAATCGATCCTGATCCCGACACCGGGCTGGGCGGTCAAGCGCACGCTCGACCTGCTCGACCTCTTGAACATGCCGATCATGGACCCGGAACAGTATCTGATCGCCGACGAGGACTGCGTGCTCGACGTGTCCAAGGCCGGGCGCCAGCTCGGCTGGGTGCCGCAATATCGCGACGAGGACATGCTGATCGCCGCCTATAGCGAGTACCGCGCAAAGAAAGCCGGCCACGCAGTCGCCACCAAACATGTGCCCGCCGAATAGCGGCTCGCAAAACAGCTTTCGTTGCGCCCGATCCTGGTCGTGCGTGCAGACAGGAGATTGAAATGACCGTCATGGCCAAGCCCGAACAGACGAACGTGCGCACCATGGTCAGCGCGCCGTCGCTATCGCCCGCCACCATCGCCAAGCCCCATCTGATCAGCGTCGAGCAGGCCAAGGCGATGGATGTCGCCCGCATGACCGACCTGTTCAAGGCGCATCTCAACCCCGGCCAGCTGCATTTCATGAAGCTGCTCGGCTTCCACAAGATCAAGATCGAGCGCGCCGAAGGCATGTTCTACATCGACCAGAACGGCCGCAAGATCCTCGACTTCTTCGGTGGTTTCGGATCGCTGGCCTTCGGCCACAATCATCCGCGCATCCTGGAAGCACGCAAGAAATTCCAGGAGGAGAAGCGCCAGGAAATCGCCATCGCCTTCATGTCGCAATATGCGGCGGCACTTGCGCACAACATCGCCAAATGCTCGCCCGGCGATCTCGACATGGTGTTTCTGGGTTCGTCCGGCTCGGAGGCGATGGAAGCGGCGGTTAAGCTCGCCGAGCGCGCCGCCGGTCCGAAGCGACCGAAGATCGTCTATGCCGAGAATTCCTTCCACGGCAAGACCAAGGGCGTGCTGGGCATCACCGACGGCCAGCTCTACCGCGCCGACTTCAAGGTGGCCGAAAACACGGTCCGCATCCCGTTTGCCGACATCGAGGCGGTCGAGCGCCTGTTCCGTTCCGACCCGGAGGTCGGCGTCATCGTGCTGGAAACCATCCAGGGCGGCGGCGGCATCATCCAGGCGCCTGCTGAATATTGGCAGAAGCTAAGGGCGCTGTGCGACCAGTATGGCGTGTTGTGGGTCGCCGACGAAGTGCAGTGCGGCTATGGCCGGTCAGGCCGCTTCTATGCTTTCGAGCATTACGGCGTCATTCCCGATGTGACCGCGCTGGCCAAGTCGCTTGGCGCCGGCAAGGCGGCGGTGGGAGCCATGATCGCACGGCGCGAGGTTTACATGAAGGCCTATGGCACGCCGAAAACGGCGATGATCCATGCCATGGCGACTTTCGGCGGCATGGGCGAGGCCTGCGTCACCTCGATCGAGGGGCTCAACGTGCTCTATGACGAGGGGCTGATCGACAATGCCGCCGTCACCGGCGACTATTTGCTGCAGCGCCTGCAGGCACTCAGGGAAAAGTACCCGAAGATCATCAAGGATGTGCGCGGCAAGGGTTTTATGATCGGCCTGGAGTTCCACGACTTCTCGCAGACCTTGCCGATGGTGTTGCGGCCGATCGTCAGCGTGCTCGACGACAAGCTGAAGGGTTCGCTGTCGGGCTTCATCGGGGCGCTGCTGCTGCGCGACTACGATGTGCTGGTCGCCTTCACCGAATACAACCGCAACGTCATCCGGCTCGAGCCGCCGCTGATCTGCCAGCGTGAGCATGTCGACCGCTTCGTCGATGCCTTCGACAGCCTGCTGTCGCGCGGCATCGTGTCGATCGTGAAGGATTTCGTCAAAAGCCAGGTTCGTTGAGCAGAACGATGCTGACCAGGTCGCCTGCTCCACAAAACCCGCTCGACCGGCTCATCGGAGCCGGTCTGGTGTGGGGCGAGGGGATTTATGCGCGGCTGGCGGCATCGATCGGCGCGGCGGCCTTCGCGCTCTACATTCTTTTTACAGCGTTCACCGCCTGGGTGATACCAGACGCCAACTGGGACATGCTGCCCTATCTCGCTATATCGGAGGAAGGCACCTATCCCGATGCCCAGGCGCTGCATGACTATGCCTACAACACCGTCAAATCAGGCGTTTCAGCTGGCGACTACAAGGCGCTGACCGACGATGGCGGTGGCTTTCGCAGCCACATGGCGGAGAATGCCGCCGACTTCCATTCGCTGCTCGGCATGTACCGGATCAAGTTCCTCTACGCCGAGATCCTGTCGACGATGAGCGCGGTGATGTCGCCGGTCGAGGCGATGCGCCTGGTCTCAGTGTTCTCGGTTCTGCTGTTCGGCGCGATCGCCCTGATGTGGCTGCGCTCCGAGGGGGCACTGGCCTTGGCGCCTGTGGTCGGCGCGGTGCTGATCATGGCCGATTTCGGCGATGCGGCGCGCGCCTCGACGCCGGATCTGCTCACTTCAGCGCTGTTGCTCGGCGGGCTTTACGCCTATGTCCGCGGCCGCGAGATGGCGACCGCGATCCTGCTCTTCCTCGCCTTCATGGTCCGGCCGGACAATATTGTTTTCCTTGCTGTTTTTGCTGTGATTCTCGTCGCCTTCCGGCAGAAGTCATGGGGTGCTCTGGCCGGCTTTGCCTCGTCTTTCGTCGCTTATTTCGCCATCTCGCACTGGGCGCATCATCCCGGCTGGTGGCCGCATCTGTGGTTCTCCAGCATCGAGCAGCACTACAATATGGACGGGTTCGAACCGCCATTCTCGGTCACCGCCTATCTCAAGGCGTTTGCCACCTCGCTGCTGCGCGCCGTCAGCCTGAACAATTGGGTCGGGGTGTCGGTGCTGGCATTGGCAGGCTGGTTTGCCGCCGGCCGTGCCGGCTTCCATCTAGATCGCCGCGCCGGCATCCTGTTTGCAGCGCTGGTGCTCGGCGCGCTGGCGAAGTTCACCGTCTTCCCGATCCACGACACGCGCATCTATTTCCCGCATCTGATCCCGCCATTCCTGCTGCTGGCGACGCCGTTCATGGCGTTGTGGGCGGCCGCGGCTCGCGGCAAGCGTCCCGCCGCCTTGCATGCCATTTCCGGAGACAAGTCATGAGTTCGCTATCCAGCCTGGCGCGCGTTGCCCTGTCGCTTGGTCTTCCAAGTGGCGTTCTCGATCGCGGGCCATCCCTGCGTGGCACGAAATTCCTGGCCAGGGCGGCGCTGAAGGCGCGGTTTGGTGGGACAGGACGGCCGTTCCAGATGGTCAATGTCGGCGCCTGCGACGGCGCGCTGTTCGATGACGTCACGCCGTGGCTGCACCGCATAGCTGGCGCACGCGCGATGCTGGTCGAGCCGATCCCCTACAATCAGAAACGGCTGCGCGCCAACTACCCCGACACCAGCCGGTTCATCATCGAGCCGGTGGCGGTGACAAAGGCCAAGGGTACGATCACCGTCCACACCTTCGATGCCGCCGCGCTCGAGGCCGGCACGCTGCCCATCGAGTTCATCGGCTGCTCGTCGGTCACCGACACCAATCTGATGTCGGGCAAGAATGCCTGGGGCGAGGCCGACGCCAATTTCAACAAGTTCGCGCCGCACCTCAGGGACATCGAAGTGCCGTCGGAAACGCTGCAGACGCTGCTCGACCGCAACGGCATCAGCCATATCGACGCTTTCCTCGTCGATTGCGAGGGCGCCGACTGGATCGTCTTCGAACAGCTCGACCTCAAGCGCTACCGTCCCGGCATGATCAAGGTCGAGGTTGGCGCGCTGCCCGCTCCAGAGATCGGCCAGGTCGTTGTCAAGCTGAAGACCTCAGGCTATCAGGTCGGCTTCCAGGCCGAGGACATCTGGGCCTTCGCCTGAGCTGATCCAGCGAAAAGAGAGCCGCACAAGGCGCCCGGTGTGAACCATTCTGCCGTCTGGTCGCTCGGCTTTTTGCCAATGTCGCAAACAGGCTTCAATCGTCCTGCCGCTCCGCCCTATAGTCCGCCCGCTTTATCACTTTGGAGTCGCGGGCAATGGCAGAGTTTCCGAAAAAGGCGAAGGTCGTCATCGTCGGCCTGGGCGGTATCGTCGGCGCATCGATCGCCCATCATCTGATCGAACGTGGCTGGGATGACATTGTCGGCATCGACAAATCAGGCATCCCGACCGATATCGGCTCGACGGCGCACGCCTCTGACTTCTGCTACACGACCAGCCACGATTTCCTGTCGTGCTGGACGACGCTCTACTCCATCGATTTCTACGAGAAGATGGGCCACTACGCGCGCATCGGCGGCCTCGAAGTCGCCCGCGTCGGTGACGACAGCCGCATGGAAGAGATCAAGCGCAAGATCGCCTCCGCAAAGGCGTTTGGCACGCGCGCCCGTCTGATCGAACCGGCCGAGATCAAGGAAAAATTTCCGCTTATCGAAGAAGCGATGGTGCAGGGCGGCCTGTGGGATCCCGATGCCGGCCTGGTCATCCCGCGCTCGCAGACAGTGGCCGGCAAGCTGGTCGACCAGGCGGAAGCCTCGGGCAAGCTCAAATCCTTCGCCAACACGCCGGCTCGGTCGCTTGTCGTCAAGGACGGCCGCATTTCAGGCGTGGTGACCGATCGCGGCACCATCGAGGCCGACTATGTCATCGTCTGCGCCGGCATATGGGGCAGGCTGATCGCGGAAATGGTCGGCGAGGATCTGCCTGTCATGCCGATCGACCATCCGCTGACCTTCTTCGGCCCCTACAACGAGTTCGCCGGCACGGGCAAGGAGATCGGCTGGCCGCTGCTGCGCGACCAGGGCAACTCGGCCTATATGCGTGACACCGGTGACCCCAGGACCGCCGAGGGCGGGCAGATCGAGTGGGGTTACTACGAAGAGACCAATCCGCGCCTTTGCCATCCGCGCGACCTGCTGGAGAAGGACCAGGCGCGGCTGTCGCCGTCGCAGCGCGATCTCGACATGGAGCAGATCCTGGCACCGCTCGAACGCGCCATGGAACTGACGCCGATCCTCGGCGAACTCGGCTATAATGAGAGCCATTCCTTCAACGGGCTTCTCCAGGTGACGGCTGATGGCGGCCCGTCCATGGGCGAAAGCCAGAAGGTGCGGGGCCTTTGGTATGCCGTCGCCATCTGGGTCAAGGATGGTCCCGGCATGGGCAAGCTGATCGCCGACTGGATGACCGACGGCCGCACGGAAATCGACCATCACGCGATCGACTATGCGCGCTTCTATCCGCACCAGACCAAGGAGCAGTTCATCTGGGATCGCTGCACCGAGACGGCGATGAAGGTTTACAATCCGGCGGTACATCCGCGCGAGCCGTTCTCCAAGGCCCGCAATATCAGGCGCTCGCCGTTCTGGGAGCGCGAGAAGGAACTCGGTGGCTATTTCATGGAGCTGGGCGGCTGGGAGCGCGCCCATGGCTATGCCGCCAACGAGCATCTCTTGGAGAAATACGGCAACCGGGTGCCAGTGCGCGAGAACGAGTGGGACAACCGCCATTTCTGGCGCGTCTCCAATGCCGAACACCTCGCCATGAGCGAGGATTGCGGCATCGTCAACCTGTCGCATTTCGCCATGTACGACATCGAGGGTCCCGACCATGTCGCGCTGCTGGAATGGCTGTGCGCGGCCAAGATCGGCGGCGACAACAACATCGGCAAGGGTATCTACACCCACTTCCTCGACGAGGAAGGCATGGTGCGCGCCGACTTCACCGTCATCCGCATGGCCGACCGCTGCCGTTTGATCGATGGCGCCGACGCTGGCCCGCGCGACTTCCAGTACATGCGCCGCACGGCACAGGACAAAGATTTCGATGTCACCATCACCGACGTGACCGAGAAGTATGTCACCATCGGCATCTGGGGGCCGAATGCCCGGGCGACCTTGCAGAAGGTGGTCGAAAATCCGGACGGGCTCTCTGTTGAGAACTTCCCCTTCGCGGCGATCAAGCCGGTCCGGATCGGCGGCAAGGATGTCACCGCTTTCCGCATCTCCTATGTCGGCGAGCAGGGCTGGGAACTGCACATGCGCTACGAGGACGGCCTGGCCGTCTGGGACGCCTTGCGCTCGACCGGCGTGATGCCCTTCGGCGTTGAGACCTATGCCAACACCCGCCGCATGGAAAAGAGCCTGCGCCTGCAGAACGCCGACCTTTTGACCGAGTACAATCTGCTCGAAGCCGATCTTGCGCGTCCGAAGGTCAAGGAGAACGACTTTTGCGGCAAGGCCAAGCATGTCGAATACCGCGCCCGCGAGCGCCAACCGGCCATGCTGTGCACGCTGGTGATGACCAGTAATGTCGATTCCAAAGGCGTTGCCCGCTATCCTGTCGGCACGATGCCGGTGATGGACCCGAAGACCGGCGAGACGCTGGTCGACGAACTCGGCCGCCGGTCGTTCACCACGTCGATGGCCTATGGCCCGACCATCGGCAAGAACATCGGCCTCGCCTATCTGCCATGGGCCTACGCCCAGGAAGGCCGCAAGCTCATTATCGAGTATTTCGGCGAGACCTATCCGGTTGAAGTCGCCGCTGTCGGTTACAAGCCGCTTTATGATCCGGAGAATTTGAAGCCGCGCAGTTGAAGCCGCAGAATTTGAGAACGAAAAGCCCGGCCTTGGCCGGGCTTTTCCCTTTTTAAACAGGCTGTTTTCGCTTACCCTTGCGGCATGTCTGCTTTTGCCTGCGCAAGACATTTCCTTTCAAGCTGCGCCGCGTTCGCGCTGACGCTCTGGTTGACGCCCGCGACCCATGCTGACGAGCCCGTCGATGTCGAGTTGGTGCTGGCCGTCGATGTCTCGCTGTCGATGTCTCCGGACGAACTCGAGATCCAGCGTCACGGCTACGCAGCGGCGCTGACGCACGACAATGTGCTGCAGGCCATTGCCGACGGCGCCCATGGCAAGATCGCCGTTACCTATGTCGAATGGGCCGGTACCACCTGGCAGCGCGTCATCGTGCCGTGGACGGTGATCGCCAGCCGCACCGACGCCGAGCGCGTGGTTGCGCAGTTGTCGGCGCAGCCGCCCAACAGCGCGCGGCGCACCTCGATCTCCGGAGCGCTGGAGTTCGGCAACGACCTGTTCGCCGAAAGCGGCTACCGAGGCACGAAGCGGGTCATCGACATTTCGGGCGACGGCCCCAACAATCAGGGCGCGCCGGTCAACCTGACCCGCGACGAGCTGATCAAGCAAGGCATCGTCATCAACGGCCTGCCGCTGATGACGCGAGGCGGCTTCATCGGCGCCTACGACGTCAGCAATCTCGATCGCTACTACAGCGACTGCGTCATTGGTGGTCCCGGAGCCTTCATGATCCCGGTCAATGACTGGACGCAGTTTCCCGAAGCCATTCGCCGCAAGCTGGTGTTGGAACTCGCCGGTCCGGCCTCGCCGCAATGGGCGGCGGAAGAAGCCGCGCATCCGCCGGTGATATTGGCACAGGAGAGATCCACCACCGATTGTCTGGTCGGCGAGAAAATGTGGCGAAACCGCAGCTGGATGTTCGACAGCCGCTAAAGCTCTTCCCCATTGAGCGTGATCTTTGCCGAACCGGCTCCCGCTCTTGCCCCGCTGCCTACCTGTTCGGGCTTACGCTCCAGGCTTGCCTCCGCGACCGAAGCAGTGGCAAACTGGGCAGGCCGCGTGACCCAGCCAGGAGCGCTGCCGAACCGAGGAAAAACCGATGAGACGTCTTGCCATCCTGACCGCAGTCGCGTCCGTGCTGTATGCCGACGTCGCCAGCGCCCAATACAACCAGGCTGCCTGTATCATGTTCGAGAACGGGAATTTTCGCGGGCGGTCCATCGGCATGGGTGCCGAGGATTCCGTAAATTTTCGTGGCGGCCAGTTCTGGAATGACCGTGTGTCGTCGGTGATCGTTCGCCGCGGCTGCACGCTCGTGGCCTATGAGGATTCTAGGATGGGCGGCCGCTCGATCGAGATCACGCGCAGGATCCGCAATTTGGGCGGCAGCGACTGGAACGACCGTATCTCCTCGGCGGAATGCACCTGCGACGATTACTGAGGTTGGTTCCAGGCAGCGGGGCGCCGCTGCCTGACGATATCATGACACTAGCCTGTTTGTCCGTGGGCGTATCGGATCAGGCCGCCAGCAGTTGCTTGCGGTCGACGCGCTCCTGCTGCGGCGAGCGGGCGTAGAGTTCTCGGTAGCATTTGGAGAAATGCGATGCCGAGACGAAGCCGCAGGCGACCGCCACCTCGACCACCGGCATCGAGGACTGGATCAAGAGATGCCTGGCGCGGTCGAGCCGGATTTCGAGATAATAGCGGGCGGGGGAGCGGCCCATCTCGGTGCGGAACAGCCGCTCGATCTGGCGGCGCGACAGGTCGACATGGTCGGCGATCTCGATCAGTGACAGCGGCTCCGACAGATTGCCCTCCATCAGTTCGATGATGGTCAGCACCTTTGAGTTCTGGACGCCGAGGCGGGCGCGTAACGGCAGGCGCTGGCGGTCGGTGGGGCTGCGTACGCGGTCGGTCAGCACTTGCTCGCAGACGCGGTTGACGAGGTTCTCGTCAAAGTCGTCGCCGATCAGCTTCAGCATCATGTCGAGCGCGGCAGTGCCGCCGGCGCAGGTGTAGATATTCTGGTCGATCTCGAAGAGGTCGGCAAAGACATTGGCCTTCGGAAACGCCTCTGAAAAGCCCGGCAGGTTCTCCCAGTGGATGGCGCAGCGCTTGTTGGACAACAGGCCGGCGGCGGCGAGGATATGCGCGCCGGTGCACAGGCCGCCGACGGCGACGCCGCGATTGTATTCCTCGCGCAGCCAGGCGAAGGCGGACTTGTTCTGGTAGCGCTCGACGTTGATGCCGCTGCAGACGATGGCCATGTTTGGCCGGTCGGGACCTGCCATCTTCTTGCGCTCATCCTCGAGCGAGGTGTTGACCGCGCATTCGACCCCGTTCGAGGCGCGCACCGGCTTGCCGTCGATGCTGGCGAGGCGCCAGCGATAGGCCTCGTAGCCGAGCATGCGATTGGCCGAGCGCAGCGGGTCGAGCGCGGTCGCAAAAGCGATCATGGTGAAATCGGGAATAAGGAAGAATACAAACGATCGCTTGATCGGATGCTTTACCGCGTTCAAGGGAACCTCACACAGCCATGGCGCGAACAGGATGTCGCGAATAGCATAGCGACATCAGGAAAAACCATGTCTGTCAATCGGCTACGCCGCTACGACAAGATTAAATTTGCGACATGGGTCGCAAATGGGCAATCGGCGTGCAGCGAGCCCTGGAAGTGGCACGAACTGTTCAAGGGACGGGCAACGTACGGCCTGCGCACAGAACAAAACGCCGCTCTGGCTGGAGCCAGGCGGCGTTGCAATTTTAAAGCAGCGGCAGGGATGCGCTGCCTCTAGAAATCTTCAGGCGATGAAGCCGAGGCGCGCCGCATTCATGGCGCCGGTCTGGCCGGGCATGGTGTTGGCAAGACGCTGACGCTCGAGAGCGGTGGTCAGGTTCATTTCGCGGCGGGCAAAGAGGCGTGCAAAAAGCTTCATAATCATCTCCATTTGTTGCTTAGACGGGTCGCCTTCGCTTGATGGAGTGGGGCAGCTCGTTTGCTGGCGCTGATATAGGCTTGTGTAAGTAGAAACTAAATCGCAAAAGCGAAGCGCTTGATATGAAATGCGACATCGATTGCGACAGATTTGAGCAAGGTGCCCAAAATTTACGATTATTTACAAGGCATTAATTGGAAACAGGAGCCGCTATGCGGCTTTCTCATATGCGTCATGCGCCGGCGACATGGCTCCAAAGCTCAGTTGAATACAAGTAAAACAGAGAAGGCCTGCCGGGCGGGCTGCGCGGCAGGCCTTCAGCACATGGTACACACGATCTACTTTGCTCCAGCCCAGGATCCGATGCCATTGCGAGTACCGGTCTTGGTGTCGGAAGCTTCAGGCCAGCCGATGTCCTTCTGCAGTTCGATCGGCAGGGAGCGGATAGCGCGCTCGGTCTGATAGCGCGCGCGTGCCGCGCTGAATTCGGTCGCGATGCGACCAAGGGACGACAGGATAGACATCTCTTTCTCCTTTGGGTTGGCTAGTGCCAGACAGCGAGTTGGCTACTGCGGGTTTGTTTCAACTTCATTTCGTGTCGAATGCAGGTCTGTGTCGAGGTCGTTTCATGGCTGCTTGTGGCAGCTACTGCTTCGATGGAGTTGACTATCCACCCATTCTGATGTTCAATCAAACGAAATGGAATGATGTTTTGTATCAGAAAAATTGAAGGTCGGTTGCCATGAACGCCCCGCTCAATCATCCGCTGCCACTGCTCGATCTCGATGTTTTGCGCACGTTCGTGGCGATTGCCGAGACCGGCAGCTTCACCACCGCCGCCAATGCCGTGTTCCGCACGCCGTCGGCCGTTTCCATGCAGATCAAGAAGCTCGAGGACATTCTCGGCCGCTCCGTGTTCGCGCGCGACGCTCGCTCGGTGTCGCTGACGACGGACGGCGAGATGCTGCTCGGCTATGCCCGCCGGCTGCTGTCCATCAATCGCGAGGTGGTGTCGAAGTTCATCATTCCCGACATTGTCGGTGTGGTGCGGCTTGGCTCGCCGGACGATTACGGTGAGCGCGTGCTGCCGCATGTGCTGAAGCGTTTCGCGCAGTCGCATCCGTCGATCGCCGTCGACGTCACCATAGACCAGAGCAGCAATCTGCGCCGGCGCATGGACGACCGGGCGCTCGACATCACGCTGTTGACCAATTCCTACAAGACCAGCGCGCTCGGCGCCGAGGTGCTGCTGACCGAGCCCATCGTCTGGGCCGGTGCCAAGGGCGGCTGTGCGCATCTGCGCGAGCCCTTGCCGGTATCGCTGTGGGAAGAGGGCTGCGCCTGGCGTGCCGGGGCGCTCGACGCGCTTGGCCGCGAGGGCCGCAACTACCGCATCGCCTATATGAGCGCGCACACGGCCGGCCAGCGCGCCGCGATCATGTCCGATCTCGCCGTGGCGCCATTGCCGAAGTCGTTCCTCGGCAACGACATGGTCGAACTCTGCCCGAAGGACGGCATGCCCGACATCGGGACCTACAATCTGGCGATGGTGGTGGCGCCGGATGCCAGTGCCCCCGTCAAGGCCGTTGCCGACCACATCCGCGCGACTTTCGAAGTCTTCCGGGAAACCGGCAAGTTCTGACCGGCTGGCAAGGACGATAGTATAGAGCTACTCCGCCGCTTCGGCGGGGCGCTGTTCATGCCTTACTCTCGTATCGTGCACGATCCGGCTCTCCCCGAGAAAGGCGACGATGCGCTCGCGGGCGCGCCGCGCTTCCGGCATGTCGATCAGCGGCCAGACGTGGAACATGCCTTCCTCATAGACAAGATCGATTTCAACGCCGGCTGCGCGGGCTTTTTCGGCGAAGATCAGATTGTCGGGAGTCAAAAGATCGCGCGAGCCGGTCAAAAGCAGCGTCCTTGGCAGCACGGACAAATCTCCATAGACCGGGCTGATGTGCCAATCGCTGGGATCGATGCCGGCACTGTACAGGCGAATTGCCTCTCGTCCGCCAGCTATGCCCAGCCAAGGGTCGTTGCGTTCCGCCTCGAACACTGCGGGATTGGTGAGCGACACGTCGAGACCCGGCGAAATGAGCACATGCCGCGACGGCAGGGGCAGTCCTTCTTCGGCGGCCATCATGGTCAGCACCACAGCCATATTGCCGCCGGCGGAATCGCCCATGAAGACGATGTCTTCGGCTTCCGTCTCGGCGAGCATCTGCCGGTAGACATCGCCAACCATTCCGAACATGGCATGGAAATCGTGTTCGGGAGCGATTGGATAGATCGGCACCGTGATCCCGTAGCCCAGCCGATCCGCCATCTCGGCGATTAGGTGCCAATGATAGGGTGTGATTTCAAAGACATATGCACCACCGTGCAAGTAGAGAATCCGCTTCTGCTCGCCGGTCCTGGGTGCGATTTCGTAGACGGGGAAGCCATCGACCGTATGCATCTCGATGTCGAGACGCTGGTGCAGCGAGGCGGGCGGCCGGTGGTTCTCGGTCTTGCGCGCGGCCGCGATCCAGCGCTGCAGATTTTCCGGACTGGCAAATGCCTGCTTGCGGCTGTGCCGCAGGACAAAAGACACGACATGGCTTTTCAAACTTGGCATGCGGATACGCGAACTTCGGCCAAAGCCGACTAAGAGAACCCCCACTATCTTCGAAGATCGTGCCGTGGCCGAAAATGTCAAGATTCGCGCCGTATCTACACGCTGGTGTGATCCGCGCCGCGATGCTCAGCGGCGCGGCAAAAGTGCGGCACGCAGCCGGTTGCTGGTGGTCGCCGGGGACATGCGAGATCCCCGGCGCATGCCGAGCAATTTGCATTTGTCTGCGAAGGTCATCAGCGCGCGGCGCTCCAGATGGTGTTGATGAGTGCTGCCTTTTCGCTGGATCGCGGCGACACCGGCCAGCCGATGTCCTTCTGAATCTCAGGCGGCAGGCTGTTCAACAAGCGCCGCGCCTTGCTGCGGTCGTGAGCATTCTTGATGGCCGTGCCATAGCGGCCGAGGCTTTCGAGCATTGACATCGTTGTCTCCTCTGGAGCGTTGCGACGGCTGAAAGATATCTCCAGCCTGCCATTCGATGCCGGTTGAATGCGCCTGCCATGTATCTGGCGAATTTCACGAAAACAGCGTTTTGGTTTCCGGATCAAGCGATCCGGAAACATTTGCATGCAAATGAGTTTGGAAAGGCGGTGGCCTGGGCGCGGCCGCTTATTCCCGTCCACGCCTGGCGGCGTGGCCTTCGCGCGAACGCCGTCGGGGAGCGGCGTCGCCGGCAACGCCGTCCTCGCTGATCGTCTTGCGCGGCGGCAGTTTCACCGCTGCCGACAGTTTTGGGAACGGATCGACCTTGTTGGGCAGCGCCATGGCGTAGACGAAATGCTCCTGGAATTTCGGTTCCAGCGCCGTCTCGATCTTCTCGATCTTGCTGACCGTGTCCTCGATCTCGCGGCGGTAGCCGCGATTGAGCAGCGCCATGCGGGCGCCGGCACCTGCGGCGTTGCCGACGGCCGAGACCTTGTCGAGGTCGCAATCCGGGATCAGCCCGAGCACCATGGCGTATTTCGGATCGATGAAGGAGCCGAAGGCGCCGGCGAAATGGATGCGGTCGACATGCTCGGTGTTCTGCTTTTCCATCAACAGCTTGGTCCCGGCATAAAGCGCTGCCTTGGCAAGCTGAATGGCGCGCACATCGGTCTGGGTGATGGTGATCTTCGGCCCATCTTCCGTCAATGCGGCGGAGCCTTCCTTCAGCACATAGGAGAAGGTGCGGCCGTTGGCGGTGACGCGCGGCGAACGGGCCGAAAGCCCGCCGTCGATGACGCCGTCCTCGGAAATGATGCCGGCGAGATACATCTCGGCCACCACCTCGATGATGCCGGAACCGCAGATGCCGGTGACGCCGGTTGCCTGGACGCTCTCCAGGAAGCCCGGTTCGTCGGACCACAGTTCCGAGCCGATGACGCGGTATTTCGGCTCCAGCGTGTCTGGGTCGATGCGCACGCGCTCGATGGCGCCGGGTGCTGCCCGCTGGCCGCCGGAGATTTCGGCACCCTCGAAGGCAGGGCCGGTGGGCGAGGAAGCCGCAACCACCCGCTGGCGATTGCCGAGTACGATCTCGGCATTGGTGCCGACATCGACGATCAGCATCATCTCGTCCTGGCGATGCGGGCCTTCCGACAGCGTCACCGCCGCCGCGTCCGCTCCGACATGGCCGGCGATGCAAGGCAGCATGTAGAGCCTGGCGCCCTGGTTGAGCTTCAAGCCGATGTCGGATGCCTTGATATGCACGGCGCCCGAAACGGCCAGCGCAAAGGGCGCGCCGCCAAGCTCGGTCGGATCGATGCCGAGGAACAGATGGTGCATGATCGGATTGCCGACGAAGACGCTGTCCAGGATGTCGTTGCGCTGGACATTGCCTTCGGCACAGACCTTGTCGACGAGACCCGAGATCGCCTCGCGCACGGCGACCGTCATGCCTTCGCGCCCGTCAGGATTCATCATCACATAGGAGACGCGGCTCATCAGGTCCTCGCCGAAGCGGATCTGCGGGTTCGAGGTGCCCGACGAGGCGGCGACGCGGCCCGACAGCAGCGATACCAGATGCATGGCGATGGTGGTCGAGCCGATGTCGCAAGCCAGCCCATAGGCTTCGTTCTTGAGGCCGGGCCAAAGTGCCACGACGCGCGCGGTCTCTGAGTCGGCATCCTTGTAGATCGCGGCGGTCGCGGTCCAGTTGCCCTTGCGCAGGATGCCTTGCACCTGCGGCAGCAGATAGAAATCGAAATCGAGGCTTTTCAGGCCCCAGTCGTGCATCAGCGCGATCTTCAGCCGGTCGAGATCGCCAAGCGGCTTGTGCATGTCGGGTTCTTCGATCTCGACATAGCACATGCGGATCGCCGAATCGCGGGCGATGACCCTGGTGTCGGCATCCTTGCGGATGGTCTGCGCGTTGATGACGGTGTCCTGCGGCACGTCGATGACGAGGTCGCCGAGGATCTGCGCCGAGCAGGAGAGGCGGCGCCGTTCGGGCAGGCCGCGGACGCGCTCATAGCGCTCTTCCTTGGCACCCTTGGGCGTGATGTGGTCGTTGGAGGAGGTGATCTTGTGCTTGGCGAAATTGCCTTCCTGCACTTCGATCTGGCAGCGTCCGCAGGTGGCGCGTCCGCCGCAGACGCTTTCGACATAGACGCCAAGCTGGCGCGCGGCATCAAGCACCGGCGTGCCGACAGGAAACCGCCCGCGCTTGCCGGACGGCATGAAAAGCACGAGCGGATCGGTGATGTTTGCAGGTGAGTTCACGATTGCGCGCTTATCCTCGGCCCATCCGGGCTTCACGGCCGCCACGGCGGCGGCCGCCATTGCCGGCGCCGTCGCCCGGCGCGTTGACCTGCGTCGGGGCGGCGACGGCCTGGCCGCCTTCGGCCGGCTTGTAGTCCTTGTAGGTCCTGATCCAGTTGGTGCAGTTCTCGTCGGTGCCGTTCAGCACATTGGCGCCGCGCACGGCTTCCATTTCCTGCGGGCGCACCGGGTTCATGATGGCTGATGTCATGCCGGCGCCGATCACCATCGGGATGAAGGCGGCGTTGATGCCGTGGCGATGCGGCAGGCCGAAGGAGATGTTGGACAGGCCGCAGGTGGTGTTGACCTTGAGTTCTTCGCGCAGGCGACGCAGCAGCGCGAACACCTGGCGGCCCGCATCGCCCAGCGCGCCGATCGGCATGACCAGCGGGTCGACGACGACGTCATGCGCCGGAATGCCGAAATCGGCGCAGCGCTGCACGATCTTCTTGGCGACGGCGAAACGCACGTCCGGATCCATCGAAATGCCGGTCTCGTCGTTGGAGATGGCGACGACAGGCACATTGTACTTCTTCACCAGCGGCAGGATGGCTTCGAGCTTTTCTTCCTCGCCGGTGACGGAGTTGACCAGCGGGCGGCCCTTGGCGACCTTCAACGCGGCTTCGATCGCGGCGGTGACGGAGCTGTCGATCGACAGCGGCAGGTCGACAAGCCCTTGCACGATCTCCAGCGTCTGCACCAAGAGGCCGGGTTCGGTCTCGTTCGGATTGACCGAGGTGACGCCCGCGTTGACGTCGAGCATGGTGGCGCCGCAGGCTGCCTGCTCCAATGCGTCCCTGATGACGGTCTCGAAATTGCCCGCGATCATCTCGGCGGCCAGCTTCTTGCGGCCGGTCGGGTTGATGCGTTCACCGATCACGCAGAACGGCTGGTCGAAGCCGATGATGATTTCTCGTGTCGCCGAAGCGACGATGGTACGGGTCATGAATTCTCTCCGCCGTGATATAAAGATTTCTTTATATCGTTGTCTGGTTTCGTTCAAGCGAATGGGTGGCCGTCCGCGCTTCGCCTCGAGTTAAAGTATGTCGTTGTCCCAAAACCGGTTCCCACTTTTGGGCGACATACATCAGTGCGCGGTCTTCACCATGTCCACCTGCGTTTCGGTAATGTCGTCGTGCAAGATGCTGTCGAGCCGGTCGGCGACAAGCTGGTCGTCGCGACGGATCTCGCGTTTCCACGGCTGGCGGCCCTTCAGCACGCCCGATTCATCGACGATCTCGGCGACATATTCCTCTTGCCGGTAGGCCATCACGTGAACGCCGGAAACGCCTGATATTTCCTTCACCTCGTTGATGATGTCGATGCAGAGCTGCTTGCCTTCCTTTTTCTGGTCCTGGGCGCCTTCCAGCCGCTTGACGACAGAATCGGGAATATGGATACCCGGCACGTTGGAGCGGATCCACTTGGCTGTCTTGGCCGAGGCGAGCGGGCCGACGCCAACCAGAATGAAGCATTTTTCGGTGTAGCCGAGGTCGCGCACCTTCTGCATGTAAGTGCGGAACATCGGCACGTCGAAGCAATACTGGCTCTGTACGAATTGCGCGCCGGCGGCGATCTTCTTGCCCAGGCGATGCGGCCGGAAATCGATCGGCGGCGCGAACGGGTTGATCGCAGCACCCAGGAAAAGCTGCGGCGGCGTCGTCAGCTTGCGGCCGGACAGGAACTTGCCGTTGTCGCGCATGATGCGGCAGGTTTCCAACAGTGACATGCAGTCGAGGTCGAACACCGGCTTGGCGCCGGGCTGGTCGCCGGCCTGCACGCCGTCGCCGGTGAGGCACAGCATGTTGGCCACGCCCATGGCGGCACCCCCCAGCACGTCGCCCTGAATGGCGATGCGGTTCTTGTCGCGGCAGGCGATCTGCATGATCGGCGCATAGCCCATGCGGGTCAAAAGCGCACAAATGCCGACCGACGACATGTGGCAATTGGCGCCCGATGCGTCGACGGCGTTGATGGCGTCGACCCAGCCATCGAAGATTTTTGCCCTGTTATAGACGTCTTCCGGATCGGCACTGTCGGGCGGGTTGAGTTCCGTGGTCACCGCGAACTCGCCGCGCCGCAGGACGCGTTCCAGCCGGCCGCGCGAGGTGTGGCCGGGCAGGGGTTCGAGCGGCAGGTGGATGCCGGCCGGGTTCTCGTCGCGCTGGCGGCCGATCATGCCGACGCCCCGGTGTTGGCCGTCTCATTCTTGGCGGCAGCGGCCGCTTCGCGCGCGGTGGCCGCCTGCGCGGTCACCCGCAGCCAGGCCGAGGTTTCGCGCAGTGACTGGTCGACCGGCTTCTGCACGGTCAGGATCCTGTCGCCGTGCACCATGTTTTGCGAGCCTTCCCAGGCCTTGACCCAGACGCAGGGCATATCGGGCTCGACCTCGCAATTGCCGTTGGCGCGGACGCCGCCGCAAGGGCCGTTGCGCAATTGCTTGGGGCAGTTCATCGGGCACGACATGCCGGTCGAGGACAAGATGCACTGGCCGCACATGCGGCAGTCGAACATGAAGCCCTTGACGCGCTTCTCGACGAATTTGATCGGTCCTTCGACGCGGCCGTAGCCTATGCCCTTCCAGAGGGGATGGAGGAGCAGAAACATGTCGGCGAATTTGGCGTAGAACCATTCGAGCAGACGCGAATGCCTGATCGACCACAGCCGAACCGCAAAGGAACGCTGCACGCGCCGCTGCGGCGACACGTCGGCCGGCTTGTAGTCGGATTTCGGCGCTGCCTTCTTGACCAGAGTGGCTTGGGTAACCGGCTGGACAACCCTTTGGCCATCCTTGGCAGGAATGGTTTCAGACATTTTCTTTGCCGCCTGCCTTGACCAGGGCGACCAGCCGCTCGCGGTCGTATTTCGTGTCGATATCGTTGAATGCCTTCTCGACCTCGGCTTCGAGGTCGTCGCCGACCGGGACGGGATCGGCCTTGCGCCATTCGGCCAGATAATCGTCGGTGCCGCCGGCGCCAGTGCGCATCGCGCACATGTCGATCGCCTCGGTGAAGCGCAGCGGCAGTTCGCGCTTGGCGTTCTGCCGGCCCTTCTTGACGATGATTTGGGCTGGGATGTCGCGCCAGTAGACGACGATCAGATCGGCCATGAATTCTCACTCCTCGATCTGCGAGCATTGCCGGAAGCGCAGTGGGGCCGCTTGTTATGGGACGACGCGCGCGCATTCAAAAGCGACGCATTTGGATGTCGTAAAATGAAAGGTGGGTTTATTCGTTTGCGGCGTGTGCTGGCGGCAGGTTCGACGCGCCGGAAGAGCCAGCGTGCGGCATGCGGATACGGGCGAGGAACTCGCTACCAGATGCCGGTTCTGAGGCCCGTCCAGACGTAGAACCAGATCGTCGGATGATACCACAGCTTCGAAGGCAGGCCGGGATCGATCGTCGTGAGTTTTCCAGCCAGTGCATCGCTGACGGCCTCGACGCAGATGTCGCGCGAGAACGCCGTCTGGCGTAGCGCGTGACTTGAGATGGTGTCGCCCTTTTTCGATCGTCCGCGCGCCTGCTTCAGCACGCCACCGGTGTCGACGCCAGCGTCGACGAGGTGGACAGTCGTGCCGAAATTCTGCGCATCGCCTGATACCAGAGCCCAATAGCCGCCATTCATGCCGCGATATTTCGGCGTGATGCCCGCATGGTAATTGAGCACCGGGCAGGGCATTTTGCTCAGCATCTCCGCCGAGATTAGTCGGCAACCGTTGAGCAGCACAACGCCTGGCCGGATCTTCTGGATTACCTGCAGGCACTCAAGCCCATTGGCCGAGGATACTTGGATGATCTCCTGGCCTGGTCGCGGCTCAACCTCCAGCTTCTCCTCGGCAATCAATCGCGCGCTATGGCCGGCCAGGAATCGCTTGCCCAACCTGCTCAGCACCATCGTGCCAAGCTGGCCCATGGCGGAGATCCAGCCTTGGCGGCGAGCCCGGCCACGCAGCAATTGCTTTTTGGATTCAGGGGTTTCGAGGACGACGCTGACAGGACCAACGCGATCGGCGATTGCATTGATCATAGCCCAGACATGCTGGCCGCCTCCGGTGACGACCACGATCCGCGTGCTGGATTCTGATGCTGCCATGGATATTGCCCCCTCCAAGCAACCCGTTCTTGATAATGGTTGGGATGCTAGGGCGTCCGGGTTAATCCTTGGTGATCAGCCTTCGATACACAGTCAGCGCTTGAATTCGATGATATCGAGCTTCGATTCGTAGTAGGGCGCCGGAAATTCGATACGCCATTCCTTGGCGCTGTTGCGGAAGGCGTAGCCGACCTGGTCGGTTTGCGGGCCGCTTCCATAGGGCTTTGCCGGATCATCCTTGACATAGAAGGAGCCGAGATAGATCGCGCGTTTCTCGCCATCGTCGAAGAAGCGGCCCTTGGTGCGCTGCGAACCGCTCATCTTTTCCAGCCGCCAGCCGGAACCGTCGTCGGTCACCTTGCACTTGAACCAGCCATAGATGACGAGCGGCAAAGGCCCGCCGGCCTTGATGGTGCGGCACCGCCAACTGCCGGTCAGGTCCTTGTCGGAAAAGGCCACCAGCGGTTTTGCCAGCAAGGCGTCGAGTTGCTTGACCTCGGCCGCGTCTCCAGCTTTCGCTTCGGCAAGCGCCGCCTTGCGCGTCTCGCCATAATTGTCGAGCCGCTTCTTGTCGGCCGGGGTGATGAGTTTCTGTATCTCGCCATCGGCATGAGCGGGCAGGGCGAAACAGAGGAGACCGAGTGCGGCTATCAAGAGGCGAGGGGTCATCGTGCGTTTCCACGTTCGAATGGCTGGAGGGCCTGTTGCCTTGTGGCGCACAACTTACCCGTTCTCGATGGCCTGTCATCCAGGGTTGGAGCATGGCGGGTCAAGAATTGCTTCAGGCGTGTGCAGCCGCCTGCGCCATTCCGGCCGTCAGGTCGCCGTAGCCGGTTGCGCGGCGTTCATAGACGAGACCAAGCATTTTTGCGGCTTTTTCGGCGACCTTGTCGAGTTCCGGATCGTTGGTCTGGGCCAGGTAGATCAGCTTTTCGTAGTTGCCGAAATAGTCCGTGATCAACTCCGGGTGCTTGTCGAGGCCAAGCGGCTTCATGAAGAAGGCGTCGAACTGCCGGCAGAGGAAGTCGGTCATGTAGAACGACATCATGTCGTCGTCGGCGATTTTCGCGTAGGCTTCCATGCCTTGATAGAAGGCAAAGCAGTGTGGCCCGGCCATGCGCTCGACACCGTGCTTCTCGCATATACGGTCGAGCAGGCCGCCGGTGCCGCAATCGGCATAGCCGACGAAGATGTTGACGTAGCCTTCCGCCTTGGCCTTTTCGATTGCCTTGTCCATGGCCGGGGCGATGCGGTCGGGATAGAAATGGAATTCCGCCGGCAGGCAGGTCAGGTCGAGGTGATCCAGTCCGAGCTGTTCCTTGACGGCCAGAACTTCGCGCGCAATCATCCCACAGGCGATAACCAGCAGCCTGTCGTCTTGATTCGGTTTCGTTTTTTGCGTCTTGACCATGGAGCCAGTCGAGCCGGCCTTCGTTGCTGTGGGGCTAATTTATCTATTGAGGGAGACACCGTCCATGAAACTGCTACGCATCACGCCAATTGCCATTCTGGCCTGCGCCCTGGCCCTCACGGCCTGTGCGAACACCGTCCGCGGCGTCGGCAAGGACGTCAAATCAACTGCCAATGCGGTCGAGGAAACCGTCAACAATCCCTGATCCGCGCTCGGCCTTCTTCATCTGGGAACAAAAAAGCCGCGCTGCAAGGCGCGGCTTTCTTGATATCCATGCCGAAACGGCCAATCAGGCCGAAGCCCGCAAATTGTGCTTGCGCTTCATGTAGTCCTTCGCGGTCTCCACGGCCACCGCAGCGTCGCGGCAATAGGCATCGGCGCCGACGGCCTTGCCGAATTCCTCGTTCAGCGGCGCGCCGCCGACCAGCACGACATAATCGTCGCGGATGCCCTTTTCCTTCATCGTATCGATGACGACCTTCATGTAAGGCATGGTCGTGGTCAGCAGTGCCGACATGCCGATGATGTCCGGCTGGTGCTGTTCGATCGCATCGAGATATTTCTCGACCGCATTGTTGATGCCGAGATCGATGACGTCGAAGCCAGCACCTTCCATCATCATGCCGACGAGATTCTTGCCGATGTCGTGGATGTCGCCCTTGACGGTGCCGATGACCATCTTGCCCTGCTTCGGCGCGCCGGTGGCGGCGAGCAGCGGACGCAGGATGAACATGCCGGCCTTCATCGCATTGGCCGACAACAGTACTTCGGGCACGAACAGGATGCCGTCGCGAAAATCCTCGCCGACGATGCGCATGCCTTCGACCAGTGCCTCGGTCAGCACCTTGTAGGGCACCCAGCCGCGCTCGAGCAGGATGTTGGTGCCTTCCTCGATCTCTTCCTTCAGCCCGTCATAGAGATCGTCGTGCATCTGCTGCACCAACTCGTCGTCGGAAAGTTCGGAAAGGATGATCTCGTCGTCGGACATTTGTATCGAGCTCCTGCCGGCATCGCGACCATGTCGCAAGGCACACATCTTCGCGTTCATACCTAACCCGCTGAGGGCATGTATCCATAGCTGATTTGCGACTTCCCGCAAAAGGAAAGCGACCGTAACTCTCTTGGAATTCTTGTCGATTTTGCGACAGGCGTTGGCGCTGGCGGGCCGTTTCGAATAGGGTGCATGGCTACGATCTGGCAAGAAGCGGCGAGATGCAGCCGCTATGGATTCCAGACAAGAACAGATTCAGGGAAGAACCACCATGAGCGAACACGCGGCAGTCGATCAGGAAGCGTCAAACGCGCGACGTGGGCGTGGCGCCAGCGGCGGGGCTGCAGCCCGGCGGGCAGCACGTTCGGGCGGTGGCCCGGGTACGCAGCTCACCTACATCAAACGCAAGATCAACGTTTACGAGGTGCTGGACGAGGAAGGCCTGGCGCTGATCGAAAAGAACACCGACACGGTGCTCGAGGAGATCGGCATCATCTTCCGTGATGACGCGGAAGCGCTGCAACTGTGGAAAGAGGCCGGCGCCGACGTCAAGGGCGAGCGCGTGCACTTTCCGAAGGGGCTGTGCCGTTCGCTGCTCAAGACCGCGCCGTCCGTCTACACCCAGCATGCGCGCAATTCCGAGCGTTCGGTGCAGATCGGCGGCAATGCCACCGTCTTTGCGCCGGTCTACGGTCCGCCCTTCGTGCGTGACCTCGATGGCGTCAGGCGTTATGCGACGATCGAGGATTTCCAGAATTTCGTGAAGCTCGCCTATATGGCGCCGTCGATCCACCATTCGGGCGGCACGGTGTGTGAGCCCGTCGACGTGCCGGTCAACAAGCGCCACCTCGACATGATCTACAGCCACATCAAATATTCCGACAAGCCGTTCATGGGCTCGGTGACCGCGCCGGAACGCGCCGAAGACACCGTCGCCATGGCCAAGATCGTGTTCGGCGACGATTTCGTCGAGAACAACACGGTGCTGACCAGCCTGATCAACGCCAACTCGCCGATGGTGTTCGACGAGACCATGCTCGGCGCGCTGAAAGTCTATGCGCGCCACAACCAGGCCTGCATCGTCACGCCGTTCATCCTTGCGGGCGCGATGAGCCCGGTGACGGTGGCCGGCACGCTAACGCAGGTCCTGGCCGAAGTGCTGGCCGGCGCCTCGTTCACGCAGTTGATCCGTCCCGGCGCGCCGGTGCTGTTCGGCACCTTCGCCTCGTCGATTTCGATGCAGTCGGGAGCGCCGACCTTCGGCACGCCGGAGCCGTCGCTGGTGTCTTATGGCGCCGCGCAGCTGGCGCGTCGGCTGGGCCTGCCGTTCCGCACCGGCGGCTCGCTCTGCGCGTCCAAGGTTCCGGATGCTCAGGCGGCCTATGAAAGCGCCAACACGCTGAACTCGACCATCCTGGCCGGCACCAACTTCGTGCTGCACTCTGCCGGCTGGCTCGAGGGCGGGCTCGCGTCCTGTTATGAGAAGTTCATGATGGACATCGATCAGCTCGGCATGACGCAGAAGTTTTCCGAGGGCGTCGACCTGTCGGAAAACGGCCAGGCGATGGACGCCATCCGCCAGGTCGGCCCCGGCAGCCACTATCTCGGCTGCGACCACACCCAGGCAAATTTCCAGACCGCCTTCTACCGCTCCAACATCGCCGACAACAATTCCTATGAGCAGTGGCTGGCCGAAGGTGAGAAGACCGCGCCGCAGCGTGCCAACGAACTCGCCCGCCGCTGGCTGGAAAGCTACGAGGCGCCGTATCTCGATCCGAGCATCGACGAAGCGTTGAAGGACTTCATCGCCAAGAAGAAGGGGTCGATGCCCGACGCCTTCACTTGAAAGGAGCCCGAGTCAGGCGGGGCTAAAGTCGCCAACATCATCCACAAGGAAGTCTGGCGGAGCGCGTTCTCCGATCCGGTCAAGAAGGAATGATTGCGCCTGCCGGCAGCGTTGATCTTATTGCTGAGGCGCTTCTCGCTAACGGCCTTGTTCTTCGTGGCGGTTTCAATTTTGCACCAGGCGAAGCGCCGCCAACGGGATCATCAGGTGCGCCGGCAGCGGCCGTCCTGCTGGTGGGGCAGGCTGGCGCGGCACCCTGGCTGCATTTCCTGCGTTGGCGGGAGCAGCAGCCACAGGCAATCGCCAATCCGCTCGATACGTGGTCACGCGAAGTGATTGGCGCGGTGGCGGAGACATTTGGAGCGCGGGCCGTTTCCCCTTCCGACAAGCCTTATCTGCCGTTCCAGCAATGGGCGATGCGGGCGGAGGGGCTGAGGCCGTCGCCGCTCGGCATCCTCATGCATCCGCAATACGGGCTCTGGCACGCCTATCGCGGTGCGCTGCTGTTTGACGACGAGCTTCCGGTTCAGGCCGCTGAGGCAGCGCCCCACCTTTGCGATACCTGTGTCGAGAAACCCTGCCTGAAATCCTGCCCGGTCGACGCCTATTCCGCACAAGGATTCGCCTACCAGTCCTGTCTGGTGCATATGCGAGGGGTGAATGGCGAGCCGTGCCGTAGCGGCGGCTGCCTTGATCGAAATGCCTGTCCGTATGGCACGGCCTATCGCTATCCCTTGGAGGTCCAGGCGTTTCACATGGCAAGCTTTGCGGCAGCGGCCGACTGATCGAAATGCGACGCTGATACCCGTTTCGCATCGGTGCGTGTATGCGGATTCCAAGAGAGCATCTTGACGGCTGGCAGGTGCAAGCCTATTCATCAAGTCATCAGATGACTTGATGAATAGGCTTCATGCAACCCGCCATCAGAACCAATCTCACTGACAGCGCGGCTGAGAGCCTGCGTGCCGAGATCGTCAGCGGCCGCTGGGGCGTCGGCGAGCGTATTCCCAATGAGGCAGCTCTTACCGATCTTTTGTCGGTCAGCCGTGGCACGGTGCGTGAAGCGGTGAGGGTGCTGGTTTCGCAAGGTTTGCTCGATACGCGTCAGGGCTCGGGTACCTATGTGCGCTCCGCCGTCGATGCCTCTGCCTCGCTCGACCGGGTCAAACGCAGCGGCTTGCGCGATCAGTGGGAGGCGCGGGCGGCGCTGGACCTCGAGGCCGCGAGGCTCGCCGCCTTGCGTCACACGCCAGCCGACCTCGAGCGGATGCGGCAATTGCTTGCCGCGCGCGGCACCGTCGCCGACGGCGGAAGCGAAGCCTTCATCCGGCGCGATCTTGCTTTCCACAAATCCGTCGTCGCGGCGTCCGGCAACAGGGCGATGATGGAGCTCTATGACTTCTTCACCGCCGCCATCACCGAGACCATCCATGCCACCATCGACGGCGATCTGCCCGAACCGGACCACCAGGCGCATGCGGCAATCGTCGACGCCATTGCCGCGAGCGATCCCGAGCGCGCCGTTGCCGCCGTCCGAGCCTTCATGGCGCCGGTGCTTGCCCAACTTGAAAGACTGCTTTCGCAATGAACGAGACTTTTCGTCAGCCTGACCCGAAGGCGCAATCCGAGGCCATCGAGGGGCTGCAGCTCATCGATGCGGAAGCCGACAGCCTGCCCGTGCCGCAGCCGCCTGAACTGCACAGCCGTGCGGCGCGTATCGTGCTCGGAGCGAGCCTTGTGCTGATCGCCTTCAGCCTGCGGCCGCTGTTTTCCAGCCTGTCGGTGCTGTTGCCCGAAGTGATGCAGGCGACCGGGCTGTCGACGACCGGCGCCAGCCTGCTGACGACGCTGCCCGTCCTGTGCCTGGGTCTGTTTGCGCCCTTCGCGCCAAAACTTGCCCAACGCTATGGGGCGGAACGCACCTTGCTCGGCGCGCTCGCCTTGCTGGTGCTGGGAACCGGGCTGCGCGGGTTCGGATCAGTGCCGCTGCTGTTTATCGCCACCTTCCTTGCCGGCGGCTCGATTGCCATCGGCAATGTGCTGCTGCCGGGCCTGGTGAAGCGCGATTTCGCCGACAGGGCCGCTGTCATGACCGGGCTCTACACCATGGCGCTCTGCGCCGGTTCGGCCGCCGCCGCGGGCTTCACGCTGCCGATCGAGCATTTTGTCACCGGTTCATGGTCCGGGGCACTCGCTGCTTGGGCGGTGCCTACATTGGTCGTGCTTTTGATCTGGATTCCGCAGGCGCTGGGCAGCCGTCGGCAGGTCAGTCATCGCGGCTTTCACGTCGTCGGGCTTTGGCGCGATCGCCTGGCTTGGCAGGTGACGCTGTTCATGGGGCTGCAGTCGGCACTTGCCTATTGCATCTTCGGCTGGCTGGCGCCGATCCTGCGCGAGCGCGGCTTTGACGCGGCCACCGCCGGTGCGATGGTTTCGGTGTCGGTGATGGCGCAGGTCATCACGTGCCTCGCCGTGCCATCCTTTGCGATGCGGCTGAAGGACCAGCGCGGCATCAATGTGGCGCTCGTTGCCACGGCGGTGATCGCGCTGCTCGGCATTCTCTTTGCGCCGACCTCGACGGTGCTGTTCTGGGCGGTCCTGCAAGGCATTGGGCAGGGGGGCCTTATCGCGGCTGCCATGAGCTTGATCGTGCTGCGTTCGCCGGATTCGCATGTCGCCGCGCATCTTTCAGGCATGGCGCAAGGCGTCGGCTATGTACTGGCGGCATTCGGCCCGCTGCTGGTGGGCCTGATCCGCGATTGGACCGGCAGTTTTTCGGGGACGGCGTTCCTGTTCGTCGCGCTCGGGCTTGGCGTAGCCATCATGGGGCTCGGTGCCGGCCGTGCGCTGCATGTCGGCGCGCGGACCGTGCGCGAGGGCGAGCAATAGCGTCACGCAATCCTGCACGAAATGTTGACTGTCAGGTTCAGGGAACGCCTTGCCGTATCGGCTTGGCCGGATATGTATCGCGCATCAATCGAACGGAGCGGGCGATGACGAAGCAGGACCTGCAGATCAAGACCAGGGATGGCGTTGCCAAAGCAGGGCTTTTTCACTCGGCAAACGCATCTCCTGCCAAGGCCGGCGTCATTCTCTATCAGGACGCCTTCGGTCCGCGACCGGCGCTCGACAGCCTGGCCGAGCGGCTGGCGAATGAAGGTTATGCGGTGCTGGTGCCCGACCTGTTCTACCGCAACGCGCCTTACGGGCCGTTCGACGCCAAGACCGCGTTCGTCGAGGAAAAGACCAAGACAGCGCTGATGGCGCTGGTCACCGGCACGACGCAGGAGATGACCATCAGCGACAGCGGTGCATTCCTCGACGCGCTTGCGGCGGAAGGCATCACCGGGCCGATCGGTACCGTCGGCTATTGCATGGGTGGCGGCCGGGCACTGAATGCGGCTGCAACCTATCCCGACAGGATCAAGGCGGCGGCAAGCTTCCATGGCGGCAATCTGGCCAGCGACGCCGCCGACAGCCCGCATCGTAAGGCAGCCTCCATCAAGGCGCGCGTCTATATCGGCATGTCGGGTGTCGACAGAAGTTTCCCGCCGGAACAATCGATGCGATTGGAGGAAGCGTTGCGGGTTGCGGAAGTCGACCACGTCATCGAGAACTATGCCGGCATGGCGCATGGCTGGTGCGTGCCCGATCATAGCGTTTTCAATGCCGCGGGTGCCGAACGCCATTGGAAGCGGCTGACGACGTTGTTCGCCGAGACGCTGATCTAAGGTCAGGGGTCGCGCCCCTGAGCAGGACGCTACGTGACTTTGAACCAGAATGGCAGCCGATGCGGCGAAGAGTGAGCGATGCTTGCCCTTTCGACGGCGGCAGATGACTGTTCACCTTGCCGCCGCCGGATCAGGCTGCGCCTAGGCGTTTGCCTTGCGATAGGCTGCTACGACAAGCCAAATTGCGGAGAGCAGAAAGTAAAACGCGCCGAACCCGGCATAAGGGGCGATGTCCAGAATCGTCGGCGCAACAGTGCCGAGGGATAGGCTGATCATGAAGCCGCCGGCGAGGGCCGATTGCGCACCACTCAGGATCATCGCCCATTGCGCGCCATAGCAGCGCCAGCGCCTTAGTCCCGTATTCAGCTGCAGCAGGCCCGAGAGGATCGCCCAAACCCCAAACACGGCCAGAACGGCATACATGCTGTTGCTGACCGCCACGATGACGGCGAGCGCCGTTATCAGGCTGACCACGACATTCAATGCTTGAGACGAGTTGGCTTTCAGGCCGCCATTTACCCTGGCGTCAACCAGGTTGGCAAAGGCGTCCCATGCCGGGTAGATCACGAGCAGAAACGCGGCGGGATGGGATTGCCCGCTGAAGAGAATGGCGGCAGCAACCCAGGCGATAGAGAATATGGCGCGTCCAAAATAATAGGATCGCAACCAGTTGGACCGGATCGAAGATTGGCTTTGCATTGGCAGGCTCCTTGTTGTTGCCTACCTACCAGTAGGAAGGTATGTGCTTTGAGTCAACCCGGCGCTCGAACACCTCTCCGTGAGAAGCGAAAACGATGCACAACGTTGACAGTTTGCCTACCAGAAGGTAGGTCGCGATATGAAATCAATGACTTCGACTTCAGAAAAAATTCTCGATATCGCGCAGTCTCTCATCATCGCGGGAGGCTATAACGGGTTCAGCTATGCCGATATCTCGGCTGCGATCGGCATCAGGAAGGCGAGCATCCACCATCACTTTCCGACGAAGGCCGAGCTGGTCTCGGTGCTGGTGGATCGTTACAGGCGGCAGGCCGAAGTGGGTTTGGAGTCTCTCCGGGGAGAACTCTCAAGCCCTGCTGAACAACTGCAGTCCTACATGAACTATTGGCGGACATGCATTCGCGATGCCTCGCCGTCCTTCTGCGTCTGCGCGATGCTCGCCGGCGAGATGCAGATGCTGCCGGAAGAGGTCGCATCACGCGTTCGTGCCCATTTCCAAAATCTCGCGGGATGGCTTACGTCGGTGCTGCGGGCTGGAATGGAGCAGGACTTGTTCCGCTTGAACAACCGGCCGGAGGAGGAGGCCCAGATGCTGATGGCATCGGTTCATGGGGCAATGCTGTCCGCGAGGGCTTTCAGTGATCCCGGGCTGTTCACCACAATCGTCACCCTCCAGATCACCATGCTGCTGGGACGGAATTGCTAGAAAACTGTCGGGCCAAAGTGGTATCAGGCAGCACAATTGGCGCGGCCCCATGTGAGTGGGTCGAGCGGAAACGAATAGCCTGATGCAATCCTATGATGTCGTGATCATCGGCGCGGGTGCCGCCGGAATGATGTGCGCCGTGGAGGCGGCCAAGCGCGGCCGTTCGGTGCTGATCCTCGATCATGCGGCAATGCCTGGCGAGAAGATCCGCATCTCCGGCGGCGGCCGGTGCAATTTCACCAACATCCATGCCAGCCCGAAGAATTTTCTGTCGGGCAATCCGCATTTCTGCATTTCGGCGCTCAGCCGCCACACGCAGCGCGATTTCATCGCCCTCGTCGAACGCCACCGCATTGCCTATCACGAGAAGACGCTTGGGCAGCTGTTCTGCGATGGCTCCGCACGCCAGATCATCGACATGCTGGTCTCGGAAATGCGGGGCAGGGGCGTGGAGCTGGCGCTCTCGGCCAGCGTTGAGGATGTCCGCAAAACCGTGGAGGGGTTTGCGCTCACCCTCTTCACAGGCTTGGTTACTTGCCAGTCGCTGGTCGTGGCCTGCGGCGGCAAGTCGATCCCCAAGATGGGGGCGACCGGTTTCGGCTATGAGCTTGCCGAACGGTTCGGCCTTGCTGTTGTCGAAACGCGGCCGGCGCTGGTTCCGCTGACCTTCGACGCAAACACGCTCGAGCGGCTGGCGCCGCTGGCCGGCAATGCCGTGGACGCGGAAGTCGCCTGCGGCAAGACGCGGTTCTCCGAAGCGATGCTGTTCACGCATCGCGGCGTCAGCGGACCGTCCATCCTGCAGATCTCGTCCTATTGGCGCGAGGGCGATGAAATCCGCATCGCCATGCTGCCGGGAGTTGACGTGGCGGACCTCATCCGCGTGGCCAAGCGAAGCAATGGGCGGCAAGCGGTACAGACGGTGCTGGCAAATCATCTGCCGAAGCGGCTTGCGCAGTCGATCGCCGAGCGCACCGGGATCGACGGCAACCTTGCCGATCTTTCCGACGCCCAGATGAAAACCATAACTGCCGCAGTCAATGACTGGCGCATCAAGCCTGCCGGCTCGGAGGGCTACCGCACCGCCGAAGTGACGCTGGGCGGGGTCGACACCAACGGGCTGGACCAGAAGACGATGCAGGCGAAATCCGTGCCGGGCCTGTTTTTCATCGGCGAAGTCGTCGATGTCACGGGTTGGCTGGGCGGCTATAATTTCCAGTGGGCATGGTCATCGGGCTGGGTGGCGGGGCAGGCGGCCTAGACTTACGTCCGTGGCTTCGTCCCAGCAGCCGCCTTCTTCTTCTTTTTGGCCTGGTTGTAATCGATGGCGGCACGGACGAGGTCTTTCAGGGCGCCCTCGTCGAGCTTTTCGCCCTCGAACATGTCGATTGCCCGCCACACCTTGCCGCCAAAACCGTTGTTGAACAGCTTGTCGGGGTCCGGCAGGCTGGCGCCATGGGAAAAGGTCAGCTTCACCTTGTCTTTGTGGGCGTTGCCGACCACGATGTTGCCGTCGAGGCACCATACCGGGCTGCCCATCCACTTCCACTCCTCGACGATGTCCGGGTCGGCTGCAAGGATGGTCTTGCGGATGCGGGCGAGCGTCTCGCCGCGCCAGTCCGAGAGGCCAGCGATCAATTGGTCGATTTGTTGCGAGGGGGTCATTGGGTGCCTTCCTGTGCCTCGACGCGTTCAACCGCTGCCTGTCACCAGCGCGTCAGTTGGGTGATCTGAACGAGATTGCCGCAGCTGTCGTTCAGCTGGACGATGGTCGAACCGGTTACGTCGGTCGGCGGCATGGTGAACGCGCCGCCCTTCGCCTTGATGCGCTCGTAGTCGCCCTTGACGTCGTCGGTGAAGAACATGATCGCGGGCTGGCCCTGCTCGAAGATGGCTTCCTGATAGGCCTTGGCGGCCGGGTTGTCGTTGAGCGCGAGTTGCAGCTCGGTTCCATCAGGCTCGTCGGCTGAGATCACTGTCAGCCAGCGAAAAGGCCCGTTGCTGAAATCGGCTTTTTTGGCGAGGCCCAGCACGTCGGTGTAGAAGCGCAGTGCGTTTTCCTGGTTGTCCACATACACGCTGGTCAGCTTGATCTTCATCGCTCTTTCTCCTGTGTGTTATTCGGCCGTTACGGGATCCAGCCGGGCTGCGCGGCCGCCTGCTTGACCCAGTCCGCCATCCGCGCCTCGTCGAACTGGTCTTCGCGGATGTCGATCCAGCGCACATCCTTGCTCTTTGCCGTGCCGCCTGGTGGGATCGGCTGCAATGAGATGCCACTGAAAAAGGTCACCTTCAAATAGTGGGTGAAGACATGAAACGACACGAACCAGCCCTGGCCTTCGATGCCGTAGAAGGGCGAGTTCCATCGCACGGCTTTGCGGACGTCCGGCACGTTGCGCTCGATGAGCGCGTCGAGGCGTTCGCCCAGGCCGCGCTTCCAACCCGGCATCGCAGCGATATAGGCCTGCACCGGGGCGTCACCATCGCCCTTGGCGATTTGCGGGTTGCCGCCCGAGAGCAGCACTGGCGCAGCCTTGGTCAATTGACCCTGTGTCTTGACCATTCTACCCACTCCTATCCGCGCGCACGCTGCGCGCCGCGTCCCTTGGCGGCATAGGGCAGCACGAACATGTACAGGCCGCTGAACAGCAGCAGGAAGAGCGGCAGGAGCGGCGAGTAGACCACCCAGGCGGGAGGCTGCCCGAATGCCATGGTGGCGAAGTTGGCGATGACGGTCAGCGTAAAGATGATCGACAGCCAGCGATGAATTTGCCGAACCCACATGTTCCAGTCCAATAGTTCCTCCTGTCAAAACAGCCGACGCGGACCACCGATCCGCACCGGCGGGTTTCAATCTATCCGCGCCAGGACTTGACTCAGATTTGCAAGGTACTGCCGCCACCCGCTCGTCGCGCCCCGGTACGCCTGCTCCTGATCCGGCCGGAAGCCGGACTGTTCCATGCGCAACCGGGTGCCCGTGCTGGTCGGCAGGAGAGTCCAGGTGACGACACTCTCAAGGCCATAGGCCTGCCACGTGTAGGACAGTGTCTTGTTCAGCTCGACGGCTGTTACCTGACAGTCGACAACGATGCTCACGTCAAGTTGCGGTTCCTTTCGCAGCTTGAAACGGTGGTCCACGACTGGCTGGAAGTCGTTCTTCATCAACCATTCCTCGATGAGATGCGGCTGGGTCAGCGCGCGCCAGATTTTTTCCGGCGGATAGGGGATCTCACGTTCGACGATGACGGAGCGCGTTTCGGTCGCGATGTTGGTCATTGGTCCATTCTTTTGAGCAAATTTTCGAGATCATCGAACCGGCTCTGCCAGAACGCATTCATCTGGTTCGTCCAGTCGGTCAGCGGGGAAAGTGCTGCGAGCTGGGCGCTATAATGGGTCTGCCGTCCTTGATGGCGGTCACGCACGAGCCCGGCCTGCCTGAGCACGCCGAGATGCTTCGACACCGCCGGCTGCGAGACCCCCGACTGAGCCGTCAGGGCACCGACCGTCTGCTCGCCTTGCCGGCACAGGCGCTCGAAGATCGCACGACGCGTCGGATCGGAGAGCGTTCTGAAGAGGACGTCGTGAGCGTTGTTCATTTTGGATCGATAACCCGGTGGCTATTGATTGACGTATAACCGCCGAGATATGGATGTGTCAAGCGGGGTGCCGGCGGTCACGATCCGGCGGTTTCCAAAAAAATCTTTCCATTGCCCCAAGGATTAGCCATTAGCCTTCGTCCAACAGGCAAATGATGGCGATGATGCTGGATGAGAGCGAAGCCTCCGACGCCGAACTGATCGGGCGGGCGAAGGGCGGAGACAGGGGGGCCTTCAGCACATTGCTGGAAAGGCACTATGACTTCGTCTATCGCGCTGCCTATCGCTGGTGCGGCAGGAAGGCCGATGCCGAAGACATAGCCCAGGAAGTCTGCGTCAGGCTGGGCAAGGCGATCCGCGACTATCGCGGCGGCGGCGCCTTCACCACATGGCTCTATTCCGTGACCCTGAACGCCGCGCGCGACATGATGCGCAAATCCGCCCGCGAGACAGTCAAGACAGAGGCCTATTGCGTCCATGCACTGATCTCGGGCGAGGCGTCGATCGAACCGGAAGACCCCGCCGAAGCGCTATGGGCCGCGGTGCGGCAATTGCCGGACAAGCAGCGCGACGCCGTGCTTTTGGTCTATGGCGAAGGATTGAGCCACGCGGCCGCCGCCGAGGCGATGGCGATCTCGGAGACGACGGTTTCCTGGCACATCCATGAAGCGAAGAAACGGCTGAAGACGCTGATGCGCGCGGCCGGGGAAGTGTGACCATGGTCGACGACAATGAACTCAACAGACTGCGCGATATCGCAGCACCGGCGCCCGCCAAGGATGCCAAGGCACGTGCCTTCGAGGCCGCCCTGCGCGCCTATGATCAGGAAAATATTTCTGCTGTCTCCCAAGGATCGGTTGGCGGGCTTCGTCTCACAGAGCGAGCACAAAAGCTCTGGAGCGAGATCATGCAAAAGAAACTTATTGCCACGCCGGCCCTTGCCGGGCTCGTCGCCCTGCCGATCGCCGGATACGCCACCTTCCATTTGCTGAGGGAACAGCCGCCCAAATTCGGCGGCGACGAGAAGATCAGCGAGACGCTGGCCGACAAGCCGACGACGGTGAAGCCGACGACCGCCGAGCCGAAGCCGGCTCGCGGCGAGTTGGAGAAGGACAAGAAGGCGGACGCCGATGTGGAAAGCCGCGACGCCACCGATGCGCTTGTGGCGCCGGCCTCGCCGCAGAAATCCGAATCGACCGTTGCTGGGGGCGCTGCACAACAAAATGCGCTGGAGCGCGGTGTGCTGGCCGAGCCTGCGCCACCGGCACCGACAGGTGAATTCGCACTGGATGGCGCTGCAAGTGTACCCAGCACCTCGCGAGCCCGCATGGCGGCGGAGTCGAAGCTGATGGCGCCGCAGCAGCCGGCTATGGCGCCGGCCGACCAGATGCTGCCGCAGGAGGAAAATCGCGACCGTATCGAGGATTTCAAGACCAATCCGGTGCATGCGGCACTCGAGGACCCGGTCTCGACCTTCTCGATCGACGTCGACACGGCGTCCTATTCCTTCGTGCGCAGTTCGCTGAAGGAAGGTTTCGTGCCGCAGGCCGATACGGTCCGCGTCGAGGAGATGATCAACTATTTCCCCTATGACTGGAGGGGGCCGGATTCGGCCTCGACGCCGTTCAACTCGACCGTCAGCGTGATGCCGACGCCGTGGAACACGCAGACCAGGCTGATGCATGTCGCCATCAAGGGTTTTGACGTCAAGCCGACCGAGCAGCCGAAGGCCAATCTGGTGTTCCTGATCGATGTCTCGGGCTCGATGGACGAGCCGGACAAGCTGCCGCTGCTCAAATCGGCCTTCCGGCTGCTGGTCAGCAAGCTGAAGGCCGACGACACCATTTCGATCGTCACCTATGCCGGTGACGCCGGCACAGTCCTGGAGCCGACCAAGGCGTCCGAAAAGGACAAGATCCTCAGCGCCATCGACAATCTGACGCCCGGCGGCAGCACGGCCGGTGAGGCGGGCATCAAGGAAGCCTACAGGTTGGCGCAAAAATCCTTCGTCAAGGACGGCGTCAACCGGGTGATGCTCGCCACCGACGGCGACTTCAATGTCGGCCAGAGCGACGACGATGATCTGAAGCGGCTGATCGAAAAGGAGCGCAAGACCGGTGTCTTCCTGTCGGTGTTCGGCTTCGGCCGCGGCAATCTGAATGACCAGATGATGCAGACCATCGCCCAGAACGGCAACGGTACCGCCGCCTATATCGACACGCTGGCCGAGGCGGAGAAGGTGCTGGTCGAGGATGCCTCCTCGACGCTGTTCACCATCGCCAAGGACGTGAAGATCCAGGTCGAGTTCAACCCGAACAAGGTCTCCGAATATCGCCTGATCGGCTACGAGACCCGGGCGTTGAACCGCGAGGATTTCAACAATGACCGCGTCGATGCCGGCGATATTGGCTCCGGTCACTCGGTCACCGCGATCTACGAGATCACGCCGAAAGGCAGCGGTGGCGAGCAGATCGATCCGCTGCGCTATGGCCAGGCGTCGGTGGACAATGGCGGCGTCGCCAATGCGGATGAATATGCCTTCGTCAAGATCCGCTACAAGCTGCCCAATGAAGACGTCTCGAAGCTGATCACCACGCCGGTGACCTCGGCCAACGAGATTTCGTCGTTCGACCAGGCCAGCACCGACCAGCGTTTCTCCGTCGCGGTTGCAGCCTTCGGCCAGAAGCTGCGCGACGAGGATGCGACTGCGAAGTTCGGTTACGACAAGATCATGGAGATTGCCACTGCCGCTCGAGGAGCCGACCCGTTTGGGTACAGGTCCGAGTTCCTCTCGCTTGTGCGCCTTGCCTCGGCGCTGGGCGGCAACCGGTAGTGGTGATGACGGCCGGTTTCTTTCAGATGGGATCGTTCTGATACGGGAAACCGACCAACGGGCGGGTGAGGCAGGCCGGCGAGGGGTTCATTCCCTTGCCGGCCTTTTTTTCGGATCTATTGATATTCAGGTGAGGCCGGCCTGCAAATGGAGGTTCCCTGCGCTTCCGGTGCTCACGTACTTAAGTACGCTCCGCTCCGGTTCTCGGAAACCACCATTTTCGGCTCGGCCTGACCTGAATCTCAACAGATCCGAGGCGCAGCGTTAACCTGCAGAATCGTTAAATTGCGCCGCATTTCCGGTACCAGATCGCAACCCCCTCCTTGCTACACGGGACAGGTCGACGGGGCTTGAGGGAGCTGGAATTGCAGATCAGGACTATCGCCAACTCGACACCTCCGGCACGGGCCGCCTCGGCGGTTTCATCAGCCCCATCATCCGAATCCAAGCGTATCAGCGACGATGTCGCGCAGGCGCGCCACACTGCCATGTCGGCGCTGACCAACGACCGCTTCCGCATCATGCTGGAGCAGATAACCGATCCGGTTTCATCCGGCGCGCTTATGACGATGCACGGCGACAATGTGGTCGATTTCAAGTCGGCGCAGTCAAGCTACGCCGACAACAGCGAATAATCGAAAACCGATAAGATCAGGCCCGGCTGCGGCGGCGCTCGCGGCGGGCTTCACTGGTCTCGGCGGTGTTTTCCGTCGCCACCTTGTTGCGCATCGGACCGATGCGTTCGACGATCGCGGCAACCGTCGGACGATCCGCCCTGGTGTGCGCGTCGAGCGCCTTGCGCATGGCGGCGAGGTGCTGGAACGAGGTGCCGCAGCAGCCGCCGATAATTTTGGCGCCGCCATCGACGGCGAGCCTGACATAGTCGGCCATCAGTTCGGGTGTGCCGGAATAATGGATCTCGGTGCCGCGGAATTCGGGAATGCCGCAATTCCCCTTGACGATCACCGTCGCTTCCGGCTTCGCCTCGGTCATGTCGAGCAGCGAGGCCAGGATGTCGGAGGCGCCGACGCCGCAATTGGCGCCAACGCCGAGCGGCGCCTGCGACAGCCCGTCGGTGACGCCGTGGATATCCTTCGGCAGCAGACCCATCATGGTGCGGCCGGCGGTGTCGAAGGAACCGGTGTAGGTGTAGGGCAAGCCGACGCGGATGGCCGCCTCGGCGGCGGCGCGGATCTCGTCGGGAGCCGACATCGTCTCGATCCAGGCAACTTCGGCGCCGCCGGCCTTGAGACCCTCGATCTGTTCGGCGAAGGCGTCGACCGCCTCGTGATAGGTCATGGCGCCCAGCGGCACCAGCAATTCGCCGGTCGGGCCGACCGAACCGGCGACGATCACCTTGCGGCCGGCTCTGTCGGCGACGGCACGAGCAAGCTCGGCGGCGCGCTTGTTCAGCGCATGCGCGCGGTCCTGCGCATGGTGAAGCTTCAAACGGTGACGGGTGCCGCCGAACGAATTGGTGAGGATGATGTCTGCGCCGGCATCGACGAAATTCTGGTGCAGGCTGGTGATGGTGTCGGGCGCCGTCTCGTTCAGCAGTTCGGGCGCCTCGCCGGCCTCCAGACCCATGGCGAATAGATTGGTGCCGGTGGCGCCATCGGCCAGCAGCACGCCCTTTTCAGCCAGCAGCGCATCGATCGGGTTGGTGGTCGTCATCGGATTGGCTTTCATGTTCGAAGTCGGATAAGGATATAAAGAAGTCTTTATGTGTAGTCAATGAATAGCTAGGACGGAGTTCGCCCATGGCGCCTTGAGCCATGGCGCGGTGGTGATCTTGGCTGCCGAAAATCAGACAGTGCCTGTTGGGAACGACATGCCGGCCAGCCTGTGCGCAAAGCCGGACGCCTCGTGCGCATTGATGTCGGCAGCCCGGATCAGATTGTCGAAATGCTGGATCAGCGTCTGGATCGGCTGGGTGGCGTTGAGCACCAGATACATGTCGCCGACATAGATGGCGGCACGATAGGGGCCGAAGATGGTGTAGGGGATCGAATAGCGCATCCGCCCATCATAGAGAAACAGCCGGAAGGTCGGGTAGAGGTCGTCGAGCAGCGTCGCCATGTGCAGCAACTGGGCGCGCCGGTCGGCTTCGGGGAAACGGTCCCAGACACCCAGCCCGCGGGCGAAGATCTCCAGCGTGTGGCGCGGCATGCAGACTTCCATGTCGGTTTCCGGGCGCCTGTTGTAGTCGATGCGGTATTGCGTTTCTCCGGCCTGCGCCAGGCGGCTCTTGTTGGTGATGCCGGCTTCGTAGTCGACCAGCGCTTCGGTGCGCAGAAGATCGGGAATGCCGGCAGGCACGTAGCGGATCTTGGTGCCGGCCGCCTCGGCATGCCATTTGGCCAGCAGGGTGCGGTCGAAGCCGTCGGGTGCCTCCTCGATCTCCAGGCTCTCGCGGATTTCGCCGGTGAGGCCCTCGTCCTGGCTGAGACCGAGTAGCCAGTCCAGCGACACTTTGAACTCGGCGGCGATGTTGAGCAGCGTTTCGGCGCGGGGCAGGCGGGTCGAGGCGCCGGACAGCAGCTGCGATAGCGCCGAGCGGTCGATGCCGACCGCGGTCGCGAAGGCCGACTGGTTCAGGTCGGAGCGTGTCAAGAGCATTTTCAGGCGTTCGCGGAAGATCGTCGACAGGTCGCGCTTGTCCATGTGCGGGCTCCACCTCGATTGAGGAAAAATTTGCGCCGAATCGCTTCCGAGCGCGCCTCAGGCGTAAATGAATCCCTAAGTTTGTTTACAATGTATAACATGTGCGGCCGAAAATGCGCAATCGCAACAGTTTGTGCACTTTGTCTCGTTGAGTGGAATCATTTCTCCTGACACTATGCTGTCAGGAGCCAATTGGGGTTTCCGGCGACTGAGGGACAGTGGTCGATAGCATGACGAGCAAGAGCATCAGGCGACACAGCGCACCGGCCATCGAGTGGCCGACCGTGGTACTCGCCTTTTTCTGTTACGCAACTTGGCTCGCCACCGGTTTCCTGCTCTGGCCATCCTACCCCGTCCTGGCGCTCGCCATCCTGGCTTTGACCGCCGCACTGCAATCGTCGATCATGCACGAAGTGCTGCACGGGCATCCGACACGCAATGCACGGGTCAACGAAGCCTTCGTGTTCCTGCCGATCGGTCTGGTCTGGCCATTCCGCCGCTTCAAGACCATCCATCTGCGCCACCACGCCGACGAGCGGCTGACCGACCCGTTGGACGATCCAGAGAGTTATTACCAGGCGCTCTGGCAGCATGACGAGCTGCCGCCGACGATGAAATTCCTGCTCAAGATCAACAACACCATGGCCGGCCGCTTCGTGCTCGGCCCGTGGCTGTCCTGCGTCGGCTTCTTCATCGACGACGCCAAGCAGATGTTCGCCGGCGACAAGGCGATCCGCAAGGCGTGGCTGCTGCACGCGATCGGCCTTGCCGTCGTGCTGCCGATCGTCCAGTTCGGCTTCGGCATCCCGCTGTGGCTTTACATTCTCGTGCCGGTCTGGCTCGGCCAGTCGCTGATCTCGATCCGCACGTTCGCCGAGCATCAATGGTCGGAACATCCGGAAGGTCGCACGGTGATCGTCGAGCGTTCGCCGCTGTCGTTCCTGTTCCTCAACAACAATCTGCACTTCGTCCACCACAAGACCCCGACCGTGGCCTGGTACAAGCTACCCAAGCTGTTTCGTGACCGCCGTGAGGAATGGCTGCGGATGAACAATGGCTATGCCTATCCGAACTATTTCGCGCTGATCAAGGCTTACGCCTTCAAGGCAAAAGAGCCGATCGTGCACCCGGTGCTGCGGCGTCAAGCCGAGCCGGGCAGGGCCTTCAAGCCGCGCATCAGGGCGCGCAGCATCAGCGGGCTTGGCAGTGCGCCGGTTCCCGCCGAGCCGCCCAAGGAATAATCCGGCCTATCCGGGGGTCCGTGTCGGCCAATTCTGATTGGACGCCGCGTTTTTGCGATCCTTTTTCCCGACATGATGATTTGATATCGGCATGAGTGAATTGGTTGCGGCGTTGCCGATGTATGATTGGCCCGAAGTGCGCGGCGAGGTCGACGCGCAATGGGTGCTGCTGCGCGATGCTTTCCGGGGAAAGGGCATTGACGCGCCGGAAACCATCGCGCGTCGCAATGGTGACCTGCCGCCGGTGCCGGGCGGAATTCGTGATGCTGCCGGTGCATTGATCGCACCCGATCCAGCGACATTGCCGCCGGACGAACTCGATTTTCACAGACTGTGGCTGCACCCGGCGCTGCTGTTCGCGCAGACCTGCTGGGGGCCGATGGAACTCGGCCTGTCCAGGCATGTGCAGGTGGTCGCCCAGCCAAGCTACGACGCCTACGAAGGCGGGCAGGGCGAGCTCTATTCCAGCGCTATCGTCATGCTGGCGGATGGCGCGCCGTCGGTTGCCTCGCCCAATGACGGCAGCCCGCTGGTCCCACTCGATCGCATCCGTGGCAAGCGCTTCACCTTCAACAGCCTCGATTCGATGTCGGGGTTCCTCGGTTTGACGCGCGACCTGGAGGCGATGGGCGAGAGCCTTGACCTCTTTGCCTCGCGCAGCGAAAGCGGTGGGCACCGTTCCTCGATCGTGGCAATTGCCGAGGGCAAGGCCGATATAGCGGCCATCGACTGCGAGAGCTGGGCACTGGCGCAGCGTTTCGAGCCGGCGGCGAAAAAGGTGGTGGTCATCGGCTGGACCGGGCGGCGCAAAGGCCTGCCTTACATCACCGCCGCGGTGACACCGGAAAAGACGGTTGGGGCGTTGCGCGAGGCCCTTGCCGGGCTAGCCGAGCAGCCTCGCATCCAACGGGTAGGTTGAGAGCTGTTCGTTGCCGGTCTCGGTAATCAGGATCTGTTCCTCGATCTTGACGCCTTCGCGCCCGCCAAGCCGGCCGATATAGCTTTCCACGCACAGCACCATGCCCGGTTCCAGCACGCCGTCCGGCGTGTCCGATGTCCAGTCGCTGGCATGCGGTAGTGTCGGATACTCGTCGGCCAGGCCGACGCCATGATAGAGCACGCCGTATCGCGTCGGGAAGCAGTCTCCCGGTGGCACGGCCGAGCGCTCGACGAGGTCGCGAAACGAGATGCCCGGCTGCATCAGTGCCGTGTTGTGCTCGATCTGATCGGCGGCGATACGGAACAGGTCGCGCTGTTCATTGGTCGGCTTTGCATCGCCGCACAGCCATGTCCGCGACAGGTCGGCGCAGAAGCCGTAGGGGCCGATAAGGTCGGTGTCGAAGGCGACGAGGTCGCCTGATACAATCTTGCGTGACGAGCATTCCTGGAACCATGGGTTGGTGCGCGGACCTGACGTCAGCAGCCGGGTCTCGATCCATTCGCCGCCGCGCGCGATGTTGCCGCGATGCAGTTCCGCCCACAACTCATTTTCGGAAATGCCAGGCTTCAGCGCCTGTTCCATTTCGCCCATCGCCGCCTCGCAGGCGACGATGGCGCGGCGCATGGCGAGGATTTCGTCAGGCGACTTGATCAGCCGCGCATTTTCCATCACCGCTTCGCCATTGCCGATGGAGATACCAAGCCGCGCCAGTTCCTCGACGCCTTCCGGGTTGATGTGATCGACGGCGATGCGGCTGTTGCCGCCGCCATGCTCTTTCACCAGATCGGCGATCCCGGCGGCCCAGCGGCGGACTTTTTGCTCGGTCAACTCGCCGCTATAGAGGTACATCCACGACACCGCCGGCCGCACCTCGTCGACGACGCCGGAATGATCGGACAGGTGCTCGCAGGAAAAATAGTCGAACAGCACCACCGGGCCGTCGGTGGCGACAAAGCAATGCCGCGTCGGGTTGTGCGCCACCCACAGCTGCATGTTGGTCGAGTCGGTGGCGTAGCGGATGTTGACGGGGTCGTAGAGCAGGGCGCCGGCATAGCCGCGCCGCTTCAGCTCGGCGCGGATACGCTCCAGCCGGTATTGACGCATGGCAGGCAGATCGGGCGCGGCAATGCCTGCCGCGGCCCATTCAGCTTCGGCCTGCGCGCCATAGCCCAGCACATGCTGGTTGAGCGAAGCCGCCTTCCGGCGGGAGGCGTCGCGGAGGGCCTCGATCGAGCCTGGCTCGAACGGCATGATCTTGCGATGGCGGCCAAAGCTGCCCTTCGGCCCCGCGCTGTCCATGGTCGAACCTCAGGTCCGCATCTTCTCGCCGCTCGGGTCGAAAGGCGCTTCGACGTTGATGCGGGCCGGCCGGCGGTGTCCGAGGATCTCGATCTCGAACAGGCCCGCGCTTTCGTCCTCGGCAAGAGCCGCCGGCACATAGCCTTGCGCCATCGACTTCTGCACATAATGCGCATAGCCGCCCGACGTGACCCAGCCAACCACGCGCCAGTCGCCGTCGACGATGCCGCGCACGGCGGACGCGCCTTCGGCAGCCTTGGAGCCGCGTATTTCCTTGCCGCCCTTGTCGAAGCGTGGCGCGCCATAGCCATGCGGCTTTTCCACCGTGCCGTAGTCCTTGCTGACCTTGGCCCAGATCGGTTCGTCGCCCATGACGTCGGCGTCGGCGGCATCGACGATGAAGGAGACGCGGCGCAGCTTCGGACCCTCGACCTGTTCCTTGGCGGCAGCCTCGCGGCCGATGAAGTCGTTCTTCTCCAGTTTGATGAAGCGGTCCATCGCCCCTTCGAACGGGCCGTAGATCGGCCGCAACTCGCGGAACCAGGTCGGAAAATTCTTTTCGAGGCGCATGGAGAGCAGCGCGCGCATGCCGAAATCGACAAGGCCGAATTCCTCGCCGGCGTCCTTGATCGCTTTGTAAACCAGGCGCTCGTAGGCCGGCGCCATCCAGATTTCATAGCCGAGGTCGCCGGTGTAGGTGATGCGGTTGACCATGCAGGGCGCCCCGCCGACCGCCATCTCGCGGAAATCCATGAAGCGGAAGGCTTTTGTCGAGACGTCGACATCGACCAGTTTCTGCAGCAAGTCCCGTGATTTCGGCCCGGCGATCGACAGGCCGACCAGGGTCTGGTCGAAGCGGTGGATGCGCACCGTTCCGTCCTTCGGCAGGTGCTTCTCGAACCAGCGCATGTGGTATTTCTGCGCCGCCGACGAGCCCCAGATCATGAAGCGGTCTTCTGCCGCCTTGGCGATGGTGAAGTCGCCGATCAGCTTGCCGAATTCGTTGAGCATCGGCGTCAACACGATGCGGCGGGTCTTCGGCATGCGGTTGGTCATCAGCCGGTTGAGGAAATCCTCGGCCGCGGGTCCCGAGACTTCGTATTTGGCAAAATTGGCGATCTCGGTGACACCGACACGCTCACGCGTGGCGCGCACTTCCTCGCCGATCGGCCCAAAATCGTTGGAGCGGTGGAAGGAGACGATATCCCTGGGTTCCTTGCCTTCAGGTGCGAACCAGAGCGGTGTCTCAAGTCCCCAGCTGTCGCCCATGACGGCGTTGTTGGCCAGCATCGTGTCGTAGAGCGGGGTCGTCTGCGCCGGGCGTGCCGCCGGGAGTTCCTCATTGGGGAAGCGGATGGAGAAGCGGCGCGAATAGTTTTCGCGCACCTTGGCGTTGGTGTAGCGCAGGCCGGCCCATTCGCCGAAGCGGGTGACATCCATGCCCCAGACGTCGAAGCCGGGATCGCCATGGACCATCCAGTTCGACAGCGCCAAGCCGACGCCGCCGCCCTGGCTGAAGCCGGCCATCACGGCGCAGGCGCACCAAAAATTGGTCAGGCCCTGCACCGGGCCGACCAGCGGGTTGCCGTCGAGCGCGAAGGTGAAGGGGCCGTTGATGATCTGCTTGATGCCGGCCTTCTCGATGCCGGGGAAATGCTTGAAGCCGATTTCCAGCGACGGCGCGATGCGGTCGAGGTCGGGCGGCAGCAATTCATGGCCGAAATCCCACGGCGTGTTGACCGGCGACCACGGCTTGCAGGCCTTCTCATAGGTGCCGAGCAGGATGCCGTTGCGCTCCTGGCGGGTGTAGATCTCGCCCTTGAAGTCGAGCACGCCGATCATTTCGCGGCCGGTCGACTTGTTGAACTCCTCGACCTCCGGCATCGGCTCGGTCAAGAGATACATGTGCTCCATGGCCAGAACCGGCAGCTCGACGCCGACCATGCGGCCGATCTCGCGCGCCCACAGGCCGCCGCAGTTGACGACATGCTCGGCCTTCACCGTGCCCTGTTCGGTGACGACGTTCCAGGTGCCGTCGACCTCCTGTGTCAGTTCCACAACGCGGTTGCGCAGCACGATCTCGGCGCCGAGTTTTTTTGCCGCCTTGGAGTAGGCGATGGTGGTGCCCGACGGATCGAGATGGCCTTCCACCGGATCCCACATGGCGCCGACGAAATTGGTCTCGTCCATCAGCGGAAACATCGCCTTGGCTTCGGACGGGGTGATCAGCTCTGTGTCCATGCCGAGATAGCGGCCCTTGGCGTGGGCCAGCCGCAGGAAATCCATGCGCTCTGGCGTATCAGCCATCATCACGCCGCCGGTCAGGTGCAGCGAGCAGGACTGGCCGGATATCTCCTCGATCTCCTTGTAGAGCTGCACCGTATAGGCCTGCAGCTTGGCGACGTTGGGGTCGCCGTTCAGCGTGTGGAAGCCTCCCGCCGCATGCCAGGACGAGCCGGAGGTGAGCTCCGAGCGCTCGATCAGCATGATGTCGGTCCAGCCGGCCTTGGCCAGATGGTAGAGAACCGAGCAGCCGACGACGCCGCCGCCGATGACAACCGCTTTTACGTGAGATTTCATCTAGATAAGTCCGTTTTTGAAGAGATTGAATCGGATGACCCCTCCGGGGGGAGAGGAAGGGCGCCAGCCGGCATAAGCTCGCGCCTTCCCTCTCCGCCGTCGATTGGAGGAGAGGTGTCGAGCGCAGCTCGACGGAGTGGGGGTCGACTGTTCATCAACAACACGGCCGATCAAAAATCGGTCGGCGCGCCGCCTTCGGACCGCCGCTTGGCGACGAAGGCGTTGAGTTCCTCGCGGATGGCCGGGTCCATGTAAGGCTCCTCATAGGACGCCAGCCGCTCCTTCCAGACCTTGTTGGCCTTTTCGAGCGCCGTCGGCGAGCCGGCTTCCGCCCAGGTCTCGTAATTGCGCCAGTCGGAGAGGATCGGCGAGTAGAAGGCGGTCTTGTAGCGGTCCTGCGTGTGCTGGGTGCCGAAGAAATGGCCGCCAGGACCGACCGACTGGATGGCGTCGAAGCCGAGTGCCTCTTCGGAAAGATCGAGAGGGGTCAGGAATTCGGCGACCATCTGCAGCAGGTCGATGTCCAGAATGGTCTTCTCGTAGGAGCAGCGCAGGCCGCCCTCGAGCCAGCCGGCGGCATGCATCATCAGATTGCCGCCGCCCTGGATGGCGCCCCACAGCGAGAACACGCTTTCATAAGCCGCCTGCGCGTCGACCGTGTTGGCGGCGCAAGTGTTGGAGGTGCGGTAGGGGATGTTGTAGCGGCGGGCAAGCTGGCCGCCGACAAGCTGCGCCTTCATGTATTCCGGCGTGCCGAACGCCGGCGAACCAGACTTCATGTCGACATTGGAGGTGAAGCCGCCATAGCCGACGGGCGCGCCCTTGCGCACCATCTGGGCGAAGGCGATGCCGGCAAGCGCCTCGGCGTTCTGCTGCACCAGTGCGCCGGCGATGGTGACAGGCGCCATGGCCCCCGACAGGGTGAACGGCGTGACGACGACGACCTGGCCCTTGCTCGACATCTGGATGATGCCTTCCATCATCGGCACATCGAGCTTGAGCGGCGAATTGGTGTTGATGATGGTGAAGACGGACGGCTCTTCCAGCATCTGCTCGTGGCTGATGCCGCGCGCGATCCTGGCGATCTCGATGCCGTCGACATTGCGCTCCTTGCCGAGCGAATAGATGTGGAACACCTTGTCGGTCAGCACGCTGAGATCGCGGATACATTCGAGGTGGCGGACGGACGGATGGATATCGGTCGGCTCGACCGGGTAGCCGCCCGTGCAGTTCAGGATGTTGTGCATCTGCGCAAGCTTGAGGAAGTTGCGGTAGTCCTGCTGGTTGCCGGGCCGGCGGCCGCGATCGATGTCGGAGCAATTGGGCGCCGACGCCATCATCGAGATGATCACATTGTTGCCGCCAAAGCGCACATTGTGAGCGGGATTGCGGGCATGGATGGTGAACTCCGACGGGCAGTGCGACACCAGTTCCAGGATCATGTCGCTGTCGAAGCGCACCCGTTCGCTGCCGTCGCGCACATCGGCGCCATGCGCCTTCATGATGCTGCGGGCCTCGTCGTGCAGCACGTCGACGCCGATTTCCCGCAGCACGCGCAGGGAAGCGAGGTGGATCGATTCCAGCTCGTCGTCGGAGACCAGCCTGGTTGGCGCCAGCGGGTTCTTCAGCTGGCGAAAAGCCGGCTGCTCGAACGCGGCCGAGCCGCCGGCGCGCTTTCCGGCGCGGCCGCCGCGACGGGCGCGGTCAGTGGCCAATGCCGGTTCCAAGGGTTGTAGGGCGGCGGTCATGATGGTCCTCGTAGGATGCGATAGCGGGCGGCATAATGGACCGGCGGCTGCCCAGCCATTGCGGAGGCGGCGACCACTAGGGCGAGGGAAGCGACATGCCGGAACGGCAGTTGCGCGGCCACGACATCGGCCTGATCCCGCCGCCTCGTTGGCTTAAGCGGATTTCGGCGGCCGGCCCTTCCTTTCCCGGGATCGAACCGATAGCTACTCGGCTTGCCGGCCGGATGGCCAGCAGTTCATTTGGATGGCAGCATGGTCGCGACCGGCTCGAGCGAAGGCGAAGCAGGAACGCAATGGGCAGCGCTTGCCGGCGTCACCGCGGCACTTGCCATGTTCGGCGCTGCGCAGGGGTTGAGCTCGCCGCTGTTCACGCTGCTGATGCAGAAACAGGGCATGTCGCCGGCGCTGATCGGCTTGTCGGCGGCGATGATGCCGCTCGGGCTGATCCTTTCGGCTTCCTTCGTGCCGGCCGCGGTGCGGCTGGTCGGTGGGCGCAACCTGGCGGTCGGCTGCTCGCTGATCGGCGCGCTCTGCTTCCTGGGCATCGGCTATCTGCAGGACTGGGTGGCTTGGTTCGTCATCCGCTTTATCATCGGCGTCGTCATCAACCCGCTCTACATTCTCGGCGAGGTGTGGGCACTGTCGCTGGCGCCGCCATCGCGGCGCGGCAGGGTGATGGGCGTGTTCAACACGCTGATGGGCGCCGGTTACGCCGCCGGACCATTCGCGCTGACCCTGCTCGGTACGTCGGGCTGGGCGCCCTTCATGGTCGGCGTCGCCGGTTTCGCGCTCTGCGCGGTGATCCTGCACGCGGTCTCGTCTAAGCTCACCGGTTTCGAGGATGACGGCCAGCCTGCCAGCGGCCTCGTCGGCTTTGCCAGGATGGCGCCGGCGCTGCTGCTTGCCGTGCTTGTCTCGGCGGCGGTCCAGCAGAGCACCTATGCGCTGGTCCCGGTCTTCGGCGCCAGCTACGGCCTGGCCGAAGCCGTTCTGGCCTCGCTGGTGATGGCGCTTTCCCTCGGAAACATCCTGCTGCAGATACCACTCGGTCTTCTGGCGGAGCGTTTTGGCGCACGCGCCATGATCATCGTCTGCGCGCTGGCAACAACCGTTTGCGCGCTTTTGCTGCCTCTGCTGATCACAACGCCGTTGATCTGGGTCGTGCTGCTGGTGATGGGCGCGGTCGGTTACGGCGTCTACACCATGGCATTGGTCGAACTCGGCAGCCGGTTCAAGGGCTCTGTGCTGGTCGCCGGCAACGCTGCCTTTGCACTGATGTGGGGCGTCGGTGGCATCGTCGGCCCACCCGGTGCCGGCCTGCTCATGCAAGGCATCGGCCCGCTCGGGCTGCCGGTCGTGATCGCCGGCCTCGACGCGGTGCTGGTGATGTTCGCGCTGTATCGGTCGTCCGTGCGCCGAGCTTCCTGACGAGCCCAACCTCCTGACAGGCCCAACCTCCTGACAGGCCCAACCTCCTGACAGGCCCAACCTCCTGACAGGCATTGTCCGGAGAAAGCCGTTTTCGCCTGCCAGGGGCTTACCACCACGTTGCTCAATCGCTAATCCTGCAGCCTCGATAGCGGTGCGCACGTGAATTTGGTTGAATCGAACAAGGACGAGACGATGCAATGGGCAGCGATCACCGGTGTGATCGCGACCGTCTCGGTGTTCGCCATCGCGCAAGGGTTGTCCTATCCGCTGCTGAGTTTCATCCTGCAGCGCCAGGGCGTTTCGCCAGCGATGATCGGCTTGTCGGCGGCCATGACGCCGATCGGTTTCATCCTGTCGTCGCCATTGATCCCGGCGCTGGCGCGGCGGTTCGGGGCAGGGCGCACGGCGCTTACCTGTGCGGCCCTTTCGGCTGTCGTGCTGGCGCTGATCGGCTGGACGCAAAATGTCTATTTGTGGTTTCCCCTGCGCTTCCTGATCGGTGTGGTGACCAACCCGCTCTATGTGCTGAGCGAGATCTGGGTCATCGCGCTGGCGCCGCCGGCCCGGCGAGGGCGCGTCATGGGTGTCTATTCGACGATCATCTCGGCCGGTTTCGCGGCCGGGCCACTGTGCCTGCTTGCAGTCGGCACCGAGGGCTGGCCGCCCTTCCTCGTCGGTATCTCCGCCTTCGTGCTGTGCGGCATCTGCCTGGGCTTGGTGCTGCCGCGTTTGCCCAAGGTCGACGAGGCCGGGCATCAGGTTTCCGTCCTGGGTTTCGTGCCGCTGGCGTGGCTGCTTTTGTTTGCCGTCATAGTCGCCGCCGGCTTCGAACAGGGCGCGCTGGCGTTGCTGCCGGTCTATGGCACCCATCACGGCATCACCGAAACCCGCATGTCGGCGCTGCTGTCGGTGATGATTGCCGGCAACATCGCCATGCAGGTGCCGCTCGGCCTTTTGGCGGAAAGGCTTTCCGCGCTCCTGGTACGGCTTGCCTGCGTCGCGATCACGGTGCTCGGCTGCGTCCTGCTTCCGCTTCTCATCGAGTCGCCGCTCATCTGGCCAATGGTCTTTATCTGGGGCGCGGTTTCCTACGGCATCTACACGATGTCGATCATCGAGCTCGGCGAACGCTTCACCGGCTCCGCACTGGTTGCCGGTAATGCGGCCTTTTCCTTGATGTGGGGCGTCGGCGGTATCGCCGTGCCGCCGCTGGCGGGCGGCGCCATGGATATTCTGGGTGCCGGCGGGCTGCCGATCACGCTTGGGCTGCTGTGCTTGGCGCTGGCTATTGCTAGCCTCGCTGGTCGGCGGAAAGCCTCAATCGTGCGCTGAGAATATCGATACAGCCTGTCGGCGTTGGCCTTTTCAAAGCAACGCGTTTATCGGAGACCTCATGACCAAGCCTGCCACCCAGACGCCGAATTCCACCCCCTCGACCGACGATCCCTTCCTCTGGCTGGAGGACAGGACGGCCAAGCAGTCACTGGACTGGGTACATCGCCAGAACGAGGTCACGGTTGGCGAATTGCAGGGTGATCCGTCCTATCAGGCGTCGTTCCAGACCGCGCTCGACCTGATGACGGCCGAGGACAACATCGCGGTCGGCGCGGCAAAAGCCGGCCATGTCTACAATTTCTGGCAGGACAAGACCAATGTGCTCGGCCTCTGGCGCCGCACGACCGTCGCTTCCTACAAGACCGAGAAGCCCGACTGGGAAACGATCATCGACTTCGACCAGCTTGCGGCGAAGGAGGGGGTAAAATGGGTTTTTGGCGGCGCAAGCCGACTCTATCCGGACTTCAACCGTTGCCTGGTGAGTATGTCGCCGGATGGCGGCGACGCCAGCGAGATGCGCGAATTCGACATCGCGACCAAGTCGTTTGTCGAGGGTGGGTTTCGTGCACCCGCTTCCAAGTCGGGCTTCAGCTGGCTGGATAAGGACACCGTGATTGTTTCGGCCGCTTTCGACGAGGCCGACAAGACCGAGTCCGGCTATCCGCGAGTCATAAAGCTGTGGAAGCGCGGTACCAAGCTGGAAGACGCGACGCCGATCTTCGAGGCGCAGAAAGAGGATCTCGCCGTTGGTGCCGCTGTCGAGTACGACGGTGACAGACGTTATCTGGTCCTGGCTCGAACGCTGAATTTCTTCGCTTCGCACATCTTCCTTCGGCTGCCTTCCGGCGAAAACAAACAACTGCCGCTACCGGACGACATGACCGATACGGCAATATTCAGGGATCAGCTCGTGTTCGGCGTACGCAGTCCATGGACGGCGCCCGACGGCACGGTTTGCAAGCCCGACGGCCTCTATTCGCTGGATCTCGCGCACTGGGTCAAGATCGGCGCGCTCGGACCTGTCGAAACCTTGTTCGAGCCGGCATATCGCGTTTCCATAGCCGGCGTTGCCCGCACGCGGGACCGGCTGTTCATCAGCCTGATGGACAATGTGCGCGGCAAGGTCGTCGTCTGCGAGGGCAAGGATGGCAACTGGTCGCTGAAACCGGTGGCGCTGCCCGAAAATGGCAATGTCGGCATCAGCCATGCCGAGCAGTTCGGCTCGAGCGTGTCCTTCTCCTTCACCGATTTCCTGACGCCGAGTTCGATCATCTGGTCTGACGACAATGGCGAGACGCTAGAAACCGTGAAGTCGCAGCCGGCGCGTTTCGATGCCTCGCCGCTGATCTCGGAACAGTTCGAGGCGCGCTCCAAGGACGGCACGATGATCCCTTATTTCGTCGTCAGGCGGCGCGATCAGAAGGGGCCGGTGCCGACGCTGCTTTACGGCTATGGCGGTTTCGAAGTGCCGCTGCTGCCCGGCTATGCCGGCGTGCGCGGCAGGCTATGGCTGGAAAAGGGCAATGCCTATGTGCAGGCCTGCATCCGTGGCGGCGGCGAGTTCGGCCCGGCCTGGCATCAAGCGGCGCTCAAGGGCAATCGCCAAAACGGATTCGATGATTTCGCAGCGGTCGCGCAGGACGTCGTCAAGCGCGGCATCGCGACAGCAAGCTCACTCGGCATCCAGGGTGGTTCGAATGGCGGCTTGCTGACCGGCGTTTCCTTGACGCAGCATCCCGAGCTTTTCGGCGCCGTCATTATCGAGGTGCCGCTGCTCGACATGCTGCGTTACGCCGAATTGCCGCCCGGCGCCTCGTGGATGGCCGAATACGGCGATCCGTCGAAACCCGAAGACGCGAAGTGGCTTTCAGCCTACTCGCCCTACCAGCATGTCGACGCCGCTGCCGCCTATCCGCCGGTGCTGCTGACCACATCGACCGCTGACGATCGGGTCCATCCCGGCCATGCGCGCAAGATGGCCGCCCGCCTGCAGGAAGCCGGCCATGCCAGGACGCTGTTCTTCGAGGAGACCGAGGGCGGCCATGGCGGGCGTGGCGACCGCCGGCCGCAGGCGGCGCAGACGGCGATGAAATATGTCTTCCTGCAGAGGGCGCTGACAGCCAAGGCCTAGACTCATTCCGTTATGGGCCAAGCAAAGGGTGGTTCTCCTCGACCAGCCTTTGCTCTAAGATGGCTTCCATGGCTCTCGTCAGGATGTTGATTGACGCATTTGAGGCTCGCGCATTGCGGGTCGCGGTGACGCCATCACCGCGTACGCTGCGCGCCGAGCTTTTGCGGCTGTGCGCCCGCATCGGCTATTCGCCACCTCTCTGCCTCTGAAGCATTCGCCCCGGCTTGCCGGATAGAATCCAGAGGAAAGATCAGACATGACCTATCAGAATTATTCGCTGAAGCAGCTTCAGCAGATCGACGCCGCGCATCATCTGCATCCGTTCACCGACCACAAGGAAATGCGCGGGGCCGGGTCGCGCATCATCACCCATGCCAACGGCCCTTTCATCTACGATTCCGAAGGGGCTGAAATCCTCGACGGCATGGCCGGGCTGTGGTGCGTCAACATCGGCTATGGCCGTGACGAGCTGGCCGACGCCGCCTATGCCCAGATGAAGGAACTGCCTTATTACAACTCCTTCTTCAAATGCTCGACGCCGACGCCAGTGCTGCTGTCCAAGAAGCTGGCGGAGATCGCGCCGAAGCACGTCAACCAGGTGTTCTATGGCTCGTCGGGCTCGGAGGCCAACGACACGGCCCTGCGTCTCGTGCGCCACTATTGGGTGCTGGAAGGCCAGCCGGAGAAGAACCGCATCATCTCGCGCAAGATGGCCTATCACGGCTCGACCGTTGCCGGCACCTCGCTCGGCGGCATGGATGGTATGCACAAGCAGCTCAACGGAGCGGTGCCCAACATAGTCCATGTGATGATGCCCTACGCCTATGAACTGGCGCTGCCCGGCGAGAGCGATCATGATTTCGGCCTGCGCGCGGCCGGGGCTGTCGAGGAGGCGATCCTCGAAGCCGGCGCCGACAAGGTTGCCGCGTTTATCGGCGAGCCGGTCATGGGGGCGGGCGGCGTGAAGATACCGCCGGCGAGCTATTGGCCGGAAGTGCAGCGCATCTGCCGCAAATACGATGTCCTGCTGATGCTGGACGAAGTCATCACCGGTTATGGCCGCACCGGCGAATGGTTCGCCGCCCAGACGCTCGGCATCGAGCCCGACACGATCACCACCGCCAAGGCTCTGACCTCGGGCTATCAACCGCTGTCGGCATTGCTGGTTGGCGACCGCATCGCCTCGACGCTGGTCGAGAAGGGCGGCGAGTTCAACCATGGCTACACCTATTCCGGCCACCCGGTGGCCTGCGCCGTGGCGCTGAAGAACCTCGAGATCATCGAGCGCGAAGCGCTGGTCGACCGCGTCAGGAACGACACCGGTCCTTATTTCGCCAAGGCGTTGCAGGAGCGCATTGCCGGACATGATCTGGTCGGCGAGGTGCGTTCGATCGGACTGATGGGCGCGATCGAGATCGTCAAGGACAAGGCGACCAAGGAGCGGTTCCTGCCGGCTGGAAGTGCGGCGGTGACCGTGCGCGATCATGCCATCGCGCACGGCATGATGCTGCGCGCTACCGGCGACACGATGATCCTGTCGCCGCCGCTGATCTGGACCCGCGATACGATCGATATGGCCTGCGATCGCATCTCGAAGGCGCTGGATCTGGCGCAAGCCGATCTGCGCAAGCGGTAGAACTCGACCCCTCGGCTGGGCGCTCCTCGGCGGGAGCGCCCAGCCTTGAGGCCATGCTGACGCGGGGAGCGAACGAATTCCACCACAAGCGCGTAGTGTGTGGGGCTGCGGCTGATTCGGCCGCGACAAGGGGTTTTGTTTCCATGAGAAAGCCCGGCAAGAGCCGACGGACGCAAGAAGCGGCCAGCATCGGCGGCGACCTGATGCTGGCGCCGCTGGTGGCGATGATGCGGCTGCCGTTGATGACCATGGATGGCGGGAGCAGCCAGCCATGGAGCACGGAGACCGCGCGTGCGGTAAACGAGAAGACCGCCGCTATGGCCGAAGGCGTGTTTGCGGCGCAAATGTCCTTCCTGCAATCGGCATCGCGGTTCTGGCCGGAAATCTTTTCCGGCCGCACGCCGTCGCTGTTCAACGGGGTCGCGGCGGAGCGCTCGATCAGCGCCGCGCTGAAGCCGGCAAGCCGTGCCGTGAAAGCGAATTTTCGCCGGCTGTCCAACAAGACCTGACAGAAGTTGCAGAACTTTGATTTTGCGCATTGACGGGCGCATGCGCTAGAATCAGTCAGTACGTCACCGATGGGGGACACGATGGCCGGACAACCGCTCAACCAGCCGGCTGAAATTCCAGCCGAACTCGACCGCTGGAACTGGGGCGCCTTCTTCCTCAACTGGATCTGGGGCATCGGCAACAGCACTTTCATCGCGTTGCTGGCGCTGATCCCTGTCGTCAACATCATCATGATCATCGTGCTGGGCGCGCGCGGCAGCCGCTGGGCTTGGCAGAACCGCGCCTGGCGTGACGCGGAACAGTTTCGCAAGACGCAGCGCAACTGGGCAATCGCCGGCCTTGCCGTCTGGGTTGTCGGGATTGGCGGCTGCGCGACGATGGTGGGCAGCATTCCCTACGTCCTGAAAGGCAGCGATGCCTATCACATGACGATGGACAGGCTTCGCGCCGACGACCGCGTCAAGGCGGCGTTGGGTGATGATTTGACCGACAGTTTCTGGGTCGGCGGCCATCTCAACGTCAATGCAAATGGGGCCGGCGACGCCCAGTTCGGCATTCCGGTCCACGGCGCCAAGGGCAAGGGCACGGCCTATTCGACCGCTGTCCGGACAGCCGGCACATGGAGCTTGCGCCTGCTGGTCGTCAGGGTCGAGGGAACCAATGCGCCGATCGTGCTGATCAACGAAGATCATGTCCCGATCCCGAATGCTGCAATCGGAATATAGCTGGGCAAAACGCAAAAAAAGCAGCCTAAACACGGGCGCGAAGGCTGACAGTTCGGTCGGCTTTGTGGCCCAACAATCGGGTCACCACTGCTGCGTTCCAGACAAGGAAATATGCTGAAAAGCCGGATGCTGTCTGACAGTATGCGCATGCGTTCATGTGGGCCGGTGGCAATTTCATACAAGGGCACGCGCATATGGTGAGTTCCTTTCGTGCGGTCGTGGTCGGTGGCGGCTGTGTGGGTGCCGGCATTCTCTACGGCCTGGCAAAGCGCGGCTGGACCGATGTGGCATTGTTGGAGCGAACGCAGCTTACGGCCGGGTCGACATGGCATGCCGCGGGGCTCATCCCCTCTTACGCGCGCAGCCGCAATGTCGGCCGCATGATCGCCAGGTCGATCGAAATCTATGAGGGGCTGGAGGCGGAGACGGGCCAGAACGTCGGCTGGCACAAATGCGGCCAGCTGCGCATTGCCAACACGCGCGACAGGCTGGACGAGTACAGAAGCTACATGGACGTTGCCGAGGTCCAGGGTGTGCGGGCCCGGATCGTATCGCCCGCGGAGGCGCGAGAGATCTGGCCGCTGCTCGACAACAACAGCATGCTGGGCGCCCTCTACCATCCCGATGACGGCCACATTGCACCCGCCGATGTCACCCAGGCCATGGCCAAGGGTGCACGCGACCTCGGCGCGAAGATCCATCTTGATACCGAGGTCGTGGGTTTCGAGCGGATGCCGAGCGGCGAGTGGAGGGTCAAGACCTCGCGCGGTGACATCGTTTGCGAACATGTCATCCTTGCGACCGGCAATTACGCACGCCAGACAGGCGCCATGCTGGGCCTGGACATTCCCGCGATCCCGATCCTGCATCAGTACTGGATCACCGAGTCGGTTCCCGAGGTGGTGGAACGCAAACGGCTTGGTCTTCCGGAGATGCCGATCCTCAGGGACGAGGGTTACGAGGGCTATCTGCGCGAAGAGGGGGACGGGCTGATGTTCGGCCCCTATGAGCGTACCGAGCAGCTCAAGCTGTTCGCCGAAAACGGCGTCCCGGAATGGTTCGGCGCCGATCTGCTCGATGAAGATTTCGACGCCGTTTCCTGGAACTGGGAGCGCGCGACCGAACTGGTCCCCGCACTAGGCCGCGCCGGCATCAAGCGGAATGTGCGAGGGCCTTTCCAGATGACGGCCGATGAACTGCCGCTGATGGGGCAGGCGTGGGGCCTGGAGAATGTCTGGCTCGCCGAAGGGGTGCCGGGGGGCATCCTTTGGGGCGGTGCGATTGGCTACTACCTCTCCGAACGGATCGTGGAGGGTGGCAACAGCATCGACACGGCGGAGCTGGATCCCCGTCGGTTCGGCCAATATGCCAACAAGAACTGGACCCGGGCAAAGGTCCGGGAAGCCTGGGGCACCCACGCCGCACAGCACTATCCAGGCCAGGACATGCCGGCGGCACGACCGCAGAAAACGGCCCCTTCCTATGACCGTCTAAGCCAGCTCGGCGCGGTGTGGGATGTGTTGAACGGCTGGGAGATGCCGAGCTGGTTTGCGCCTGCCGGTGTCGAAGCGCGCAACGTCTACAGCTGGCGCTGGACCCCCAAAGGGAACCACGTCGCCGCGGAGGTCCAGGCTGTCCGCCAGACCGCTGGCCTGGTCGAGATGACACCAATGACCAAGTTCGAGGTCAGCGGACCGGGCGCAAGGGACTGGCTCGACGGAATCCTGGCCAACAGACTGCCGCGTCCCGGTCGCGTCGCTCTTGCCCATCACCTGACGCCGGCCGGCGGCGTGCAGGCCGAGTATGTGGTGGCGCGGCTGCAGAGCGACCTGTTCTATCTCATATCGACGCCGCGCGCAGAGCGCTGTAACCTTGACGATCTCCGCCGGCTGTTGCCGAAGGACGGCAGCGTGCATCTGCGCAACGTCACGGAGGATCGCGGCAGCTTCACGGTGGTTGGGCCGAAGGCGCGCGACATATTGCAGCCGCTGACGGAAATAGATCTCTCCAACGAGGCCTTCCCCTGGTTCAGCGTGCAGTCCGGCACTGTCGGCATGGCCAGCGACGTGCGACTGCTGCGCGTCAACTATTCGGGCGAATTGGGATGGGAGCTCTATCATCCGCTCTGCTATCAGCGGCATTTGCTGGATGCGCTCCTGGCCTCGGGGGAGGCGCACGGACTGAGGCTGGTCGGACTTCAAGCGCTGGAATCGCTTCGTCTCGATAAATCCTACCGCGCCATGTATCGCGACATGAATCTCGAACTGTCGGCCTGGGAGAGCGGCCTCGACCGATTCATGAGCCTCGACAAAGGGGACTTCATCGGCCGCGCGGCACTGGTCGCAAAACAGAAGCAGGGGGCGGCACGCCGGATCGCCACGCTGTCGATCGATACGGACGGTGCGAGCGCGTTCGCCTTCGAGGGCGTCTACCGCGAAGGCGAGCTCGTTGGCCACATCACCTCTGCGGGCTACTCCTACACTTTCGGTCACGACATCGCACTTGCGCTGTTGCCCCTGGAACTTGTGTCGCCCGGTATCGAGCTCGAGGTGTCCATCCTCGGCGAGCGCCGCGCGGCCAAGGTGATCGCGGACTCGCCCTATGATCCGGAAGGCGCCCGCGGGCGCATGTGAGGCATCCCGGAGTACAGTTTCCGGGTTATCGATGTCTCAAAACGTGCTGCAGGGCAAAACGCAAAAACCGCGCTCCATCAGGAACGCGGCTTTGCCAGATACGCATGGCGCTTCGCTACGCAAACACTTTGCGAAACTTATGGCACTTGTCGAAACTTACGGGCTCCGGTACGCGAGACCTGATCCGGAGCGCCGGGCGGATGAGATATGTCCGCCTCGCAGTCCGTTTTATAGGGACATCGTTACCGCGGAGTTATCGAGAGCTTAAGCAAATCTAAATTTGCATTTTTTCCACCGAAGGAAACCGGAAAAACCCGCCAAATCCAAGGGTTACGCTGGGTTACCCCTGAGAAAATTAATTATGCCGGAGAAATCGACGCCGCCATGTCCCTGGGCGTTGAACAAGGCATAGAGCTGGGCTGCTTCGGCACCAAGCGGCGTTACAGCACCCGCACTTTGCGCGGCTTCCTGGGACAATTTCAGGTCTTTCAGCATCAGTGCTGCTGCAAATCCTGGGTTGTAGTCCCTGTTTGCGGGCGAAGTCGGCACCGGGCCGGGCACCGGGCAATAGGTGGTCAAGGACCAGCATTGCCCCGACGAGGTTGAGGCGACGTCGAACAGCGCCTGGTGTGACAGGCCGAGCTTTTCCGCCAGCACGAAGGCTTCGGCGACACCGATCATCGAAATGCCGAGGATCATGTTGTTGCAGATCTTTGCCGCCTGGCCGGCGCCGTCGCCGCCGCAATGGACGATGCGGCCGGCCATCGGCTTCAGGATCGGCTCCGCGGTTGCAAAGGCGTCATCGGAGCCTCCGGCCATGAAGGTCAGCGTGCCGGCTGCGGCACCGCCGGTGCCGCCTGAGACGGGCGCATCGATGGATAGCAGGCCGTGTTTGGCGGCTATGGCGTGCACCTTGCGCGCCGACTCCACATCGATGGTGGAGGAATCGATGAACAGCGCCCCCTTTTTCGCCTTGGGCGCGATGTCTTCATAGACTGACAGCACATGCTTGCCGGCAGGCAGCATGGTGATCACCACGTCGGCATCCTTCACCGCAGCCGGCCCGTTGGCCATGATGACGACGCCATGCTCGCGCGCGACGGTCAAATTCTCGGGCATCAAGTCGAAGCCATGCACTTGGTGCCCGGCCTTGACCAGATTGGCGGCCATTGGATTGCCCATGTTGCCGAGGCCGATGAAGGCGATCGTCGTCATTGTCTCTCTCCCGATTTTGTAACGTCAGCGACCGATCAGCGCCCGCGCGATGATGACGCGCATGATCTCGTTCGTGCCTTCGAGGATCTGGTGTACCCGCAGGTCCCGCACCAGCTTCTCGATGCCGTAGTCGTGCAGGTAGCCGTAGCCGCCGAGCAGTTGCAGTGCGTCGTTGGCGACATTGAAGCCGGTGTCGGTGACGAAGCGCTTGGCCATCGCCGACCATTTGCCGGCATCCGGCGCCTTGCTGTCGAGCTTCGAGGCGGCGGTATAAAGGAAAATACGCGCCGCCTGCAGCTCGGTCTCCATGTCGGCCAGCCTGAACTGCAGCGCCTGGAACTGATTGATCTTCGAGCCGAAGGCCTTGCGCTCGGCGGTGTAGGAAAGCGCCTTGTCGAGCGCCGACTGCGCGCCGCCCAGCGAACAGGCTGATATGTTCAGCCGGCCGCCGTCGAGCCCGGCCATGGCGATGCCGAAGCCCGCGCCTTCGCCGGACAAAAGGTTTTCCGCCGGCACCTTGCAATCCTCGAAAATCACCTGGCGGGTCGACTGCATGTGCCAGCCCATCTTGTGCTCGTTGGCGCCGAAGGAGAGGCCTGGCGCGTCTTTCGGCACGATGATGGTGGAAATGCCTTTCGGCCCCTCGGCACCGGTGCGCACCATGACGGCGTAGACATCGCTGTCGCCAGCGCCGGAGATGAACTGCTTGGTGCCGTTGAGGACATAGTCGTCGCCGCTCCTGACCGCACGGGTCTTGAGCGCCGCGGCATCGGAGCCGGAGCCGGGCTCGGTCAGGCAGTAGCTCGCCAGCCATTCCATCGACGTGAGCTTGGGCAGGAAGAGCTGGCGCTGCTCGTCATTGCCGAAACGGTCGATCATCGAGGCCACCATGTTGTGGATCGAGATGAAGGACGAGAAGGCCGGATCGGCGTGCGCAAGCGCCTCGAAGATCAGTACGGCATCGAGCCGGCCGAGCGCGGAACCACCGACGTCATCGCTGATATAGATGCCGCCAAGGCCGAGCGGCCCGGTCTCGCGGATCACGTCGGCCGGGAAATGCTTGTTGCGGTCCCAGTCTAACGCATTCGGCGCGACACGGTCTGCGGCGAAGGCCTGCGCCATCTCCTGGATGGCGCGCTGCTCCTCGTTAAGTTCGAACTGGCTGGTGCTCGCATCGACCGCGGCGTCCATGGCGTGCTCCCTAATCTTCGACCTGTTGGCCTGTCGTTTTTGGCTTTGCGCGCGCACCAATCTAGACCAATGATGCCGCCGCGCAACCCGAGCCTATCAACCGGCCATTTGGGGAGCGGCTGTGCATCAATGCATGTCCGGAGCACAATGTGACGACAAAATTCGATGAACTGCTGGGCCGGTTCCACGCATACCTTGCGTCCGTGGATCACGCCTTGGTGCGCGAAGCCGTGGCGCGCATTGGCTGGGGCATGCCGGCCCGCACGCTGGAGCCACATCCGCTTGCCTGCCAGCGCCATCTTGATCGCGCCGCCGAACTGGCGCCGTCGGATGCCAAGCCGCTGGTGCAACTGCTTGCCGAGCGTCGGAATGATTTCCGCTGGGGGCAGACCTACAGCGAGGCGGATTTCGGAAAAGAGTTCATCGACAATTACGGCTGGCTGGAAGTGTTCGGCAACCGAGGCCACTTCGCCAATGACGCGGTCGCCGCCGGCGTGCTGATCCTTGGGCCTGATATCGTCTATCCCGACCACCATCACATTGCCGAGGAAATCTACATTCCGCTGACCGGCGGTACCGAATGGCGCATGGGCGAGAGCGGCTTTTGCATGCGCACGGCCGGCGAGGTCGTCCACCACGCGTCCAACGTCAATCACGCCATGCGCACCGGCAAGGACCCATTGCTGGCGCTCTACATCTGGCGCGGCGGGCCGCTGGCGCAGAAATCCGATATTACCGGAACCGTGGCGCAGGGCAGGGGCTGATGGCCAAAGCGATCATGCTGCAAGGCACGGGTTCGGATGTCGGCAAGACGGTGCTGGTCGCCGGCCTCTGCCGGGCGGCAAAAAAGCGTGGGCTGAAGGTGCGGCCATTCAAGCCGCAGAACATGTCGAACAACGCCGCCGTCGCCGACATTCCGGGCGACAACAATCATGGCGGCGGCGAGATCGGCCGCGCGCAATGGCTGCAGGCGATCGCTTGCGGTGTTGCGCCATCGGTTCACATGAACCCGGTGCTGCTCAAGCCGCAGACCGATGTCGGCGCGCAGGTCATCGTGCAGGGCAAAATGTTCGGCGAAGCGCGGGCGCGCGACTACCAGGCGATGAAGGGCCGGCTGATGGATGCCGTGCTGGACTCCTGGGGCAAGGTCGGCGAGGGCGCCGATCTGGTCATCGTAGAGGGCGCCGGTTCGCCGGCCGAGATCAACCTGCGCAGCCGCGACATCGCCAATATGGGCTTTGCCACGCGCGCCGACGTGCCCGTGGTGCTGGTCGGCGACATCGATCGCGGCGGCGTCATCGCTTCGGTCGTCGGCACGCATCTGATCCTGCCGGAAGAGGACCGGCGCATGATCGTCGGCTACCTCATCAACAAGTTTCGCGGCGACGTTTCGCTGTTCGACGACGGTCTGAAGTCGATCGAGACATTCACGGGATGGCGCTGTTTCGGTGTCGTGCCGTGGCTGAAGGCGGCGGCACGCCTGCCTTCGGAAGATTCGGTGGTGCTGGAACGGCTGGCATCCGGCGAAGCGCGCGCGCTGAAGGTGGCGGTGCCGATGCTTGGCCGCATCGCCAATTTCGACGATCTCGACCCGCTCAAGGCCGAACCGCAGGTCGAGGTGGTGTTCGTGCCGCCGGGAAGGCCGCTGCCGGCCGATGCCGGACTGGTGGTCATTCCGGGCTCCAAGTCGACCATCGGCGATCTCCTGAAATTCCGCGAGAACGGCTGGGATCGCGACTTGCTGGCCCATCGCAAGCGCGGCGGCCATGTCGTCGGCATTTGCGGTGGTTTCCAGATGCTCGGCCGTGCTGTCCGCGATCCCGACGGCGTCGAGGGCAGCGTCACCGAAGCCGAAGGGCTAGGCCTGCTCGACGTCGAAACGGTGATGGAACCGGAAAAGACGGTGCGCAATATCAGCGCCCGTTCGGTGCAATTCGACCTGCCGCTCGAAGGCTACGAAATCCATCTCGGCCGCACCACCGGACCGGATACGCTGCGGCCGTCGGCAATCATCAATGGCATCGAGGATGGGGCGGTGTCGGCCGACGGCAAGGTGTTGGGTACTTATATGCATGGCCTGTTTGGCGCCGATGGCTTTCGCGCTGCCTACCTTGCGAGCCTTGGCGTCAGCGGCGGCGGCGTCGATTATCGCGCCGAGGTCGAGAAAGCGCTGGACGAGATCGCGGCCGAGCTGGAGACTAATCTCGACTGTGACGCGATTTTTGGGTTGGCTCGATAGATCCCCGTTGGCGAACCACCTTGGCAATTAGCGATAAACGCCGATCACGTCGTCATCCACGGGCGGAGCAAGGAGCGTAGCGACGCGGCGCAGACCCGAGGATCCATGCCGCAACTTCGAAGCGTTGCTTCGGTGCAGAATTCTGCACCGCTGCACTCTACGACTGAGGTCGCGGCATGGATCCTAGGGTCTCCGCGACGGAGCTTCGCTCCTGCTTCGCCCTAGGATGACGAAGTTGAGGACGCCTCGGTCAATCCCCAGCCAGCAGCGCAATAACTCAGGCCTTCTCGCCAGCCTTCGGCCAGTAGGTGCCAAACGACCAGACATTGCCTTCCGGGTCGCGGCAGATGAACTCGCGGCTGCCATAGTCGCGGTTGGTCAATTCCTGGATGATTGTGGCGCCGGCCTTCTTGGCCTTGGCATAGGCGGCATCGGCATCATCGACTGCAATGTAGATCGACTTGCCGCCGCCTGAGCCGGGCTCGCCGACCATCTTGCCGTAGTCGTCGTCGCGCACCGTGCCCAGCATGATCATTGAGGAGCCGAAGACCAGTTCGGCATGGTGCACGACATCGCCTTCGCCATAGCGGGCCCGGACGCTGAAGCCGAAAGCTTCGCCCAGCCAGTCGATCATTCTTGCCGCGTTCTTGTAGCGCAAAGCGGGATAGAGGCGGGGCGTTTCAGTGGTGGTTGGCATGGGAACCTCCTTCATTTGGGTTGGTCGACAACCCACCCTGCTCAAAGGCCGTTCCGGCGTCTTGAAGAAATGTTACCTGACAGAGAGCGCGGTCGGCGTTTCGCCGGCGAGGTCGCGAAACTCGCGCACCAGATGCGCCTGGTCGGCATAGCCGCAATCGGCGGCGATATCCGCCCAGTCGGCTGCCGGCTGTCTCGACAGGCCGAGCGCCCGGTTGAAGCGGACGATGCGCGACAGCGTCTTGGGGCCGATGCCGATGGCGTTGGAAAAACTGCCGGCGAGATGTTTGCGGCTCCAGCCCAGTCTTTCGGCGATCGATGCAATGCGGGTCCGGCCGCCGGATGTGATGATGCGGTCATAGGCCCAGGCGATTTCGAGCGGCGTTTCCGCGGCGTTCTCGAGACGGGCGGTGACGAAGGCTTCGGCCACGTCGAAACGCGTGGCCCAGTCCGGCGCGTTGCCAAGCCGTTCACGCAGCGCCATGCCTTGCGCGCCAAGCACGTCGTCGAGGGCGACCATGCTGTCAGCCAGCTCGCTCATCGGCAGGCGGAAGAAACGGCGTGCGCCAAGCGGCGTGAAGTTGACCTGGACGCAGCAGGCGCCGCCGAAGGATTCGATCACCACCGGTCCGGCATAGAGACCGGCGGCGAAACTGGCGAAGCGGTCATTGTCGCCGGGCGCCTTGCCGAGGCCGATGGCGAAGGGTTCGGCGAAGCTGATGACCAGCGGTACGGTGAGCGACGCGTATTCGACGTTGCGCATATGGCCGGGCGCCATTTCGCGATAGCCGCAAATGTCTGACACAATGCCCTCAAGTCGAGGGTCGGGCAGGCGCCGGCGCATCTCGAACCGCCCGGCGACGGATCGGTCCTGCTCTTGCTGGGGTTGCATATCGACGGGCATTGGCCATCCTTGCGCCAAGTCAAATCTAGCAGACTCGAGGCCGGAATCAAAAGCGCCCGGCTTTTGGCCGGGCGCTCCTCGTCCCCACTTCAAGGGAAATGGTCAGGCGCCGCGCATCAAGCAGCCGCCGGCAAGCACGATGAAAGCAATAAGTACGATCCACACCGATGCGAGTGGAATGAATGCAAGAACGCCAAGCGCGGCGAGGACGCCGATGATGGCGATAACAACGGAGATGATAAAAACGATCTGGGTAGGTGCGCTAAGATTCATGTCTGCCTCTCCAACATGATTCGAACAGCGGCATTCTATCAGGGCGCGTGATCACACACCAATCAAGGCGCGCAGTGGGTTCGCCGGGTCGGCCAGCAGCTTCACAGCAAGCGCCAGGCACACGATTACCAGCAGCGGCTTGATCAGTTTCGCGCCGATGCGCATGGCCAGGCTGGCGCCGACGCGGGCGCCGAGGAACTGGGCAACGCCCATCATCAGGCCGATCTTCCAGTAGACGACGCCGAAGGCCGCGAAGACGATGAAGCCGCCGATGTTGGAGGCGAAGTTGAGCAGCTTGGTATGCGCCGTCGCCTTGAGCACGCCATAGCCGGCGAGCGCCACGAAGGCCAGCATGTAGAAGGAGCCTGCGCCCGGTCCAAACAGGCCATCGTAGAAGCCGATGGCGGGCACAAGGATCAGTCCGAACAGGAAGGGCGACAGCCGCTCGGCGCGGTCGATGTCGTTCATGTTGGGCTTAAACGCGAAGTAGAGCGCGATGGCGATCAGCACGATAGGCAGGGCAGCACGCAGAATGTCACCCGGCACGATCGTTGCCAGCAAGGCGCCGATGGCGCTTCCGACAAGGGCCAGAAGCGCCGACGGCAATTGCCGGCGCAGATCGACATGACCCTTCGATGCGTAGTGGATGGTCGCCGAGCCCGAGCCGAACATGCCTTGCAGTTTGTTGGTGGCGAGCGCCTGGACCGGTGTGAAGCCGGCAAGCAGCAGCGCCGGCACCGTGATCAGCCCGCCACCGCCGGCGATCGAATCGACAAAACCCGCGGCAAAGGCGGCGAAGGCGAGCATGGCGACGGTCTGGATGCTAAGGTCGATCATCTGATGTATGGGGGTATCCGGCCGGCTGAAATATCGGGCGTTCGACCACGGCCACCCTGTTTGCGCAAGGTCGATTCCGCGCTACCTCTATCCAAGCGCATCGCGCTTGGATTTGTATTTGTGTGGTTAACCCGGAAAGAGGCTCCTGATGGCATTCGCATTGCTGGACCAGATACGTCAAATATTCGACGGCGACCCGGGTGTGCGCAAGGTGGCGGACGATCCGGTCCTGTCGGCGGAACTGCTGATGTTGTTTCGCATGATCCTGGCCGACGGGTCTGTCAGCGAGAGCGAGATGGTTGCCTTCCGGCGCATCTGCAAGGACGCCTTCGGCATTGCGGAAAGCAGTATCGACAGCGTCATCGAATATCTCAACGAGTTCGGCTACGAGACCAATGGTTCGCAGGCGATCGCACTGTTCCGCGACCTCGATGTCGAGCGGCGCCGGCAATTGGCCAAACATATGGCGGAGATTGCCAAGGCGGATTCGCAACTGGCCGAGAGCGAGATACGCCTGCTGCGCCGCACGCTCGACCTGCTCGATATCAGCCCGGTCGATGTGGTGAAGCCGCAGGAGTGATTGGGCCGCCTTCTCTCCTGATCAGCCTTGCTCTCGCAGCCGCTTCGCGATTGCCCGGTGCAAGTCAGGGGCGGCGGTGACAAGCGCCTTGGCAGCCTCGGATTGCGGGTGGTCGAGCACCTCGCTCGTCTTGCCGCGCTCGACAACCTTGCCGTCATGCATGACCAGCACCTCGTCCGTGATGGCGCGCGCGACGGTCAGGTCGTGGGTGATGAAGAGGTAGGCGATGCCGAGCTTCTGGTTGAGTTCGGCGAACAGATCGAGGATCTGGGCGCGGATCGAGACATCGAGCGCCGAGACCGGCTCGTCGGCGACGACCAGCTTGGGGCGGGTGATGATGGCGCGGGCGATCGACAGGCGCTGGCGCTGGCCGCCGGAAAATTCGTGCGGGTATTTGTCCATGTCGCTGATGCCGAGACCGACTTCGTGCAGCGCATGCGCCACCATCTCGCGGCGTTCGGCGCGCGTCGGCTTTTTCTCCAGCACATGCAGGGGTTCGGCGATCAGTTTTTCGACTTTCTGGCGCGGGTCGAAGGAACCGTAGGGATCCTGGAAGACGACCTGCATGTTACGTCGCGCCGGCTTCAGCTCGGCTTCGCTCTTGCCGGTGACGGTCTCGCCTCGGAACCGGATCGTGCCCGAGCTTGGCTGGTCCAGCGCCAGGATCATGCGGGCGAGCGTTGACTTGCCGCAACCGGAGCGGCCGACCAGCGCCACTGACTGACCCGGCGCCATCGACAGGGAGACATCGTCGACGGCTCGGATACCAGGCGCGCGTTTGAACAATGAGGTGCGTCGGCCGGGATAGTCGCGGGTCACGCTTTCGACCTGAAGCAAAGGTTGGCCCGTCTCGATGTCATGCGGCCTGGCGCGCGCCGGCACATGCATCGAGGCCTGCGCCAGCTGGCGCGTGTAGGGGTGGGTCTGTTCGGACAGCGTGCGCGCCGTGTCGCCGGCCTCCATCACCTCGCCATGGCGCAGGATGGTGATGCGGTCGGCCATCTCGGTCACCACGGCGAGGTCATGCGAGATCAGGAGCAGGCCCATGCGGCTTTCGGCGACGAGGTCGCGCAACAGGTCGAGGATCTGTGCCTGCAGCACCACGTCGAGCGCCGTCGTCGGTTCGTCGGCGATCAGCAGCTTCGGCTTCAGCGCGCAGGCGATGGCGATGACGACGCGCTGGCGCTGGCCGCCGGACAGTTCGTGCGGAAAGCGCGCCATCGGGAATTTCGCCTCGGGCAAGCCGACGCGGTCGAGCATCTTTCGCGCCCGGTCTTCGGCTTCGGCGCGGTTGGCCTTGGTGTGCCAGCGGATGCCTTCGGCGACTTGTTCGCCGATGGTCTTGACCGGGTTAAGCGCGGTCATCGGCTCCTGAAACACCATGCCGATGTCGTCGCCGCGCAGCGCACACATCTGGTCCTCGGTTGCTGCCAGGATGTCGATACCGTCGAATGTGACGCGTCCGGTGGCGCGCGCGGCATGGGGCAGAAGCTGCATCACCGTCAGCGCGGTCATCGATTTGCCCGAACCGGATTCGCCGACCAGCCCCATTACCTCACCGGGCGCGACGGAAAGCTCCATACCCCTGAGGATCTGCGTGTCGCCGATAGTCAGCGACAGGTTCTCAATGTCGAGCAGGCTCATCGCTGCCGCCGCGATTTCGGATCGAGGATGTCGGCAATGCCGTCGCCCAGCAGGTTCAGTCCCAGCACGGCGACGACGATCGCCATGCCCGGAAAGATCGCCATCCATGGCGCCACCACCATGCGGGTCTGCGCGTCGAACAGCATGCGGCCCCAGCTCGGCATCGGCGGCTGGGCACCCAGGCCCAGATAGGAAAGCCCGGCCTCGGCCAGGATGCCCAGCGCGAACTGGATGGTGCCCTGCACCAGGAGCAGCGTGGCGATGTTGGGCAGCACATGTTCGATTGTGATCTGCGTGCTGCTCTTGCCGGCGGCGCGCGCGGCCAGAATGAACTCGCGCGGCCAGATCGCCAGCGCGCCGGCGCGGGCGACACGGGCAAAGACCGGAATGTTGAAGATGCCGATGGCGATGATGGCGTTGATCGCGCCCGGCCCGAAGATGGCGGTGATCATGATCGCCGACAGCAAAGCCGGGAAGGCGAAGACGAGATCGTTCAGCCGCATCAGTGCCTCGTCGACGAGGCCGCCGCGTGCCGCGGCAAAGGCGCCGAGCGGCACGCCGACCCCCATGCCGATGCCAACCGCGACCAGCGCCACGGCAATCGAATTGCGGGCGCCGACCATGACCATCGACAGGATGTCGCGGCCGAAATGATCGGTGCCGAACCAGTGCGTCAGAGAGGGGGCTTGCGTCTTGTCCGATATCACCAGTTTGGTGACGTCGTAGGGCGTCCACGCATAGGAGACGATTGCCATTGCCAGGATCAGCAGGGTGATGACGAAACCGGCCACGAAGGCGGTGTTCCTGAATGCCTTGGCCAGGATGCTGCCGAACGTCTCCTCTGGGATGTCGATGTGCAGTGTCATTGCCGGCTTCTCAGGCGCGGATCGACAACCGCATAGGAAAGATCGACGAGAAGGTTGACGGCGATGACGGCGGCGACCAGCAGCATGACGACGCTTTCGACGACGATCAGATCGCGCTGGGTGATCGCCTGGAATACCAGCCGGCCGAGGCCGGGCAGATAGAAAACATTCTCGATGATGATGGTGCCGGCAAGCAGGAAGGCGAATTGCAGGCCCAGAATGGTCAGGACCGGGATCATGGCGTTGCGCAGTGCATGCCGCCACAAGACTGCGCGATAGGGCAGGCCCTTGGCGCGGGCGGTGCGGATGTAGTCTTCGCTCAGCACCTCGATCAGCGCCGAGCGGGTGACGCGCGCCAGGATCGCGGCTTGCGGCAAGGCAAGTGCGACCGCCGGCAGCAGCAGCGATTTCAGGGCTGGCCAGACGCCGGCACTCCAGCCGGGAAACCCACCGGCCGGGACCAGCCGCAGCCAGACGGCGAACACATAGATCAGCATCAGCGCGAACCAGAAATTGGGCACGGCGACGCCAAGCTGTGCGGCACCCATCGAAATCGTATCACCGGCGCGTCCACGCCGGCTGGCGGAAAACAGGCCAACGGGAATCGCGATGATGGTGGAGAGCGCAAGTGCAATCAGCGCCAGCGGCAGCGAGACGGCAAGCCGCTCGCTCACCAGGTCGATGACCGGCACCGAATAGGTGTAGGAACGGCCGAAATCGAGGCTGAGCAGGCCGCCGGCCCAGTGCAGATAGCGCAAGGCCAGTGGCGCGTTGAGGCCCATCTGGTTGCGGAGAAGTTCGATCTGGTCGGCGCTTGCGTTCATGCCCAGCATCAGCCGTGCCGGATCGCCGGGCAGGATCTCCAGCACGGCGAACACCACCATGGAAGCCAGCAGCAGCGTGGCGATGGCGACGGCGATGCGTTTTAGGAGATAGGCGGTCATGGAAGCGGAGGCACTGTTATTTTGTCCACCGGGCAAAGGTTGCGTTCCCGCACACCCCCCTCTGTCCTGCCGGACATCTCCCCCGCAAGGGGGGAGATTGTGCTCTCATCGAGGCTTTCGCCAATCGTTGACGGTGCGCAGACCAAGAAGGTTGCAAAGGGTGCACCATCGGCCAAACTGCCGATCTCCCCCCTTGCGGGGGAGATGCCCGGCAGGGCAGAGGGGGGTGTGACGGAGCGCAAGTTCCGCCAGGCAGCCTGAGTCTTCAATCCGACCACTTCACCTTGGTCAAATCATTGGCCTGGATCGGCGCGTTTTCCCACAGCCCTTGCAGCTTGGCGTCCCAGACTCCGACCTTCGGCAATTCGTAGAGGAAGCCGACCACGGCGTCGTCGGCCAGGATCTTCTGCGCTTGCCCCAGCAATTCCTTGCGCTTGGCTTCGTCGGAGGTGACACCGAGGTCGGCAATCACCTTGTCGAAGGCCGGGTTGTCGTAGTTGAAATAATAGTCCTTGCGCGAATAGATATCGATGTCGTTGGGCTCGGTGTGGGAGACGATGGTCAGGTCGTAATCCTTCTTGGTGAACACCTGATCCAGCCACTGTGCCCATTCGACCGGGATGATTTCCAGATCGATGCCGACGTCGCGAAGTTGTGAGGCGATGATCTCGCCGCCGAGCCGCGCATAGGCGGGCGGCGGCAGTTTCAGCGTCGCCTTGAAGCCGTTCTCGAGGCCTGCCTCCTTCAGCAGTTCCTTGGCCTTGGCGACATCATGCGGGTAGCGGCCGGTGAGGTCGACATAGTCCTTGTTGGCCGGCGACATATGCGAGCCGATCGGCTGCCCGAGGCCGGCCGAGGCGCCGTCGATGATCGCCTTGCGGTCGAGCGCGTAGGAGATCGCCTGTCTTACCTGCAGCTTGTCGAAAGGCGGCTTCTTGTTGTTGATCGACAGGATGGTCTCACCCTCGGTCGCGCCGATCACAACCTTGAAGCGCGGGTCGTCCTTGACCTGGGCGACGCTGTCGGCATCGAAGAACGGGAAAGCCTGGATGTCGCCCGAGAGCAGCGCCGGCACATAGGCGGCTGCATCCGGCACGATGCGGAACTCGGCCTTGTCGAGGGACGCCGGCGTACCCCAGTAGTTATCCGATTTGACCAAGGTGATCGACGATCCCTTGGCCCAGCTCTGGAACTTGAACGGGCCGGTGCCGATCGGTTTCTCCTTGTTGGTATCGGCAGATTCCGGCGCCACGATTACCGCGTCGCCCCAGCCCATATTGTAGAGGAACGAGCCCTGCGGGTTTTTCAGCGTGACCTTGACGGTTGCCGGGTCGACCACGTCGACTTTGTCGATGGCGGCGAACAGGCCCTTTTGTGCGTTGACGGAATTTTCGGCGCGGGCTCGATCGAGCGAGAATTTCACGTCGCTGGCGTCGAAGTCGGTGCCGTCATGGAATTTCACGCCGGTGTGCAGCTTGAAGGTGTAGACCTTTCCATCATCGGAAATGGTCCAGCTTTCGGCCAGATCCGGCAGCACCTCGCCATTCGGCCCGATGCGCGTCAGGCCTTCGAACACATTGGCGTAGAGAACCTCGTCGATCGCCGCGGCCGCCCCGGCGGTCGGATCGAGATGCGGGGGTTCGAGCGCGATGCCGATGACCAGGTCGGTTCGCGCGGCAAACGCAGAGGTGCCGGCGGCCAGCGACAGCACCGCGGCCGCCAGAATGGTTTTCCACAGTTTCATCGTGCAACTCCCCATGCGTTCAGACACGTGCTCGAACCCGGGCGATAGAAGCGTGATTTCGCCACGGAGTAAATTGCGTTTCGTTCTGCCCATTGGCGTGGCCGGGAATCTTTTTGTCCTGGCGACCGCATCGGCAGGTCGAAGCTTGTCGCGGTGCGCACCTTATTCCGTGGCTGTGCCGCGCAGCAGCACGTTGAGCCCTATTGCCATCACCTTGGCCGATTCTACCATGTCCGATATGCCGACCCATTCGTCCGGCCGATGGGCGAGGTCGAGAATGCCCGGCCCATAGGCAATGCAATCATAGATATGGCCGATGCGGGCTATGTGCTTCTGGTCGTAGGTGCCGGGCGAAATGACGTAGTCGGGTTCGCGGTCGAAGATCGCCATTATGCCTTGCGCAACCGCCTTGACCACCGGGGCGTCGCGCTCGGTCATCAGCGGCAGCACTTCCATCAGGTCGCGGATTTCGTAGTCGAATTTTGTCCGCTCGCGCTTTAGCCGGTCGAGAATACCGGTCAGTTCGCCTTTGACGGTGTCGAGATCTTCCTCCAGCAGGAAACGGCGGTCGATGGTCAGCCGGCAGGAGTCGGGCACGTTGGGCGACGGCAGGCCGGGCCGGAAGTCCTCGGTCTGGCCGCCATGGATCGAATTGATGTTCATGGTCGAGCGTTTTGCCCCTTCGGGCACGACCGGCATGCGCGTCATCTTGCGGTCGAGTGCGGGGAACAGCTCGTCCTCGAAAGCCCTCAGCACGGCGCCCATGTGACGTACGGCATTGTCGCCGAGAAACGGCATCGAGCCGTGCGCGATCTCGCCCTTGGTCTCGATCTCCGCCCACCAGACACCGCGATGACCGAGACAGATGCGGTCCTTGTTCAGCGGCTCGGGAATGATGACATGGTCGACCCTGGGCTTCGAGAAATAGCCGAGCCTGGCCAAATGGGCGACGCCGCCGAAACCACCGGACTCCTCGTCGACCGTGCCGGATATTTCGATGGCGCCGGGAAAATCGGGGAAGACTTCCAGGAAGGCTTCGGCTGCGACGATCGAGGCGGCAAGACCGCCCTTCATGTCGCAGGCGCCGCGGCCGTAGACCTTGCCGTCTTTGACGATGCCGGCAAAAGGATCGACGGTCCAGCCGTCGCCAGCTTCGACCACGTCGATGTGTGAGTTGAAGTGGACGCAGGCGCCTGACGATCTTCCGTCGAAACGGGCAACGACATTGACGCGCGGGTAGCGGTCGGTGTCGCCGGGCGTGCCTTCTGCGCGGATGAATTCGGTCTCGAAACCGCTCTTCTTCAGCCGCGCGCCGAGATATTCGGCGCATGGCCGATAGGCCTCGCCGGGTGGATTGATGGTCGGAAAACGGATCAGCTCAGTGGTCAGCGCGACGACATCGTCGCGCCTGTCATCGATTGCCCGGAGGAGTCGCTCGTTCATACCCAGAGTTGAGCAGCGATCTCAGCGGTTTTGCAAGCCCGTTGGTGATCGAGCCTGGGCGGCGTGTCGTTGCGGCAACTATTGCGGGAAATCGTTCAAATTCGCTGCTTTGGATTGGCGAATTGGTCAAGGTGTGTGTGTTAGCCCGTTCATCTGCCATTAAAAAGATGAAAGACAATTTGAGGGCAGACAGGTTAGGGGCAATCAAAGGGGTTTGATCGCATGAAAAAGACAGTTCTCATGGCAGCCGTGTTTGTTGCGATGCTGTTCGGTGCTTCGGGGCAGGGCTGGGCAGCCAGCCTCGTTGCAAATATTGACGTGTCGTCGCAGACGATGACCGTCAGATATGGTGCGTCGGTTTACCGGTGGAGCGTCTCCACCGCGCGCAAAGGCTACATTACCCCGCGCGGCAGCTATCGGCCGCAACGGACGGCGCGGATGTGGTATTCGCGCAAATACGACATGTCGCCGATGCCTCATTCCGTGTTCTTCCGCGGCGGCTATGCCATTCACGGCACCGGCGCGGTGAGGCAGCTCGGGCGCCCGGCATCGCATGGCTGTGTGCGCTTGCACCCGACCAACGCCGCCGCCTTCTATGCGATGGTTCGGCAAGCCGGCTTCGGCAATACGCGGATTGTCGTGACGAACTGAAGAGATTCAGGTTCGCTGTTGTCGGCTGGCGCAGGGCTAACACCCTCGCCAGCAGTTCTGTTTAAGCGTTTGGGACCGCTTTTGCCTGCGAGGGCCGCTTTCGACGCCCGCCGCTGATCTCCCACCTTTTGTGGAACCACATCCACTGGCCGGGATCTTCTCGCACCCAGCGTTCGACGACATCGTTGAGACGCTGGGTGGTGGCGTGGACATCGACGCTGCCGTCAGCGGTGCGCGGCAATGTCAGCTTGTCCTCGATTTCGAGCCGGAAGCGGTTGCCTGGCAGCCTGATGCAGCGCGCCGGATAGACGTCGCAGTCATAGTGACGGGCAAGGGTGGCCAGCACCCGATTGCTCTGGCACGGACGGCCGAAGAACGTCGTATCCAGTCCCTTGGAGAATTTCTGGTCGACAAGGATGCCGATGTTGCCGCCGTTCTCCAGGACCCCGGCCAAGGCGAATGAAGCACCGGCCATCGATGGCAGCAACGAGCCCATGGTCGAGCGGCGCGTCGAGAGGATGTAGTCGGCAAGATAAGGATTGTTGGGCGGCCGAAACAGCGCCGTGATGTTCATGCCGAAGGTCGCCGCCGCCACCGGCAGCAATTCGAAATTGCCGAGATGGCCGGTAAAGACGATGTGCGGCTTCTGTTCGCCAGCGATTTCGACGAAGTGGTCCGCTCCTTTGACCTCGATGCGGGCGGGCTTGATGGCCGTGGGGTCATAGTCGAAGAGGGCGTCGAGAAAGATGTATTCCGCGGCAAGACGGGCCATGTTGCCCCACATGTCGGAGGCGATCGCCTGGATCTCGGCTTCGCTCTTTTCCGGATAGGCCTTGCGCAGATTGTCGACGGCAACCTGATGGCGTCCCACCCGGGGGCCGACTAGGCGTGCGACGCGGTCGGCGAAATTCAGCGCACTGTCGGCCGGCAGCAGACGCAGGACCGAGATGATCATCATCGCCGCCCGCGCCACCAGCCAGTAATTGAGCTGGCGCAGTTGCCTGCCGTAACGAAATTTTAGATCCCGGCGGAACTTCTTGAACACAGAGGTCAAGGCTCTAGCCGACGCGCAGGATGATCTTGCCGAACACGTCGCGGCCTTCCATGCGCTTCAGCGCGGCATCTATACCGTCGAAGTCGACTTCGGTGTCGATGACAGGTGCGACCTGTCCCGCCGCCATTTTCTGCATGGCGTTTGCCATGTTCTCCATGCGGCAGCCAAAGGAGCCAAGCAGTTTCAATTGCTGCTGGAACAGCTGCATGAGGTTGATCTGCGTCGACACGCCGGAAGTCGAACCGCAGGTCACCAGGCGGCCGCCACGCTTCAGGCACAACATCGAGGCGGCAAAAGTGTCGGCGCCGACATGTTCGAAGACGACATCGACGCCCTTCTTCTTGGTCAGCTTGCGCACGACGCCCTCGAAACGGTCGTCGCGGTAGTTGATGACATGGTCGGCGCCGAGCGCCTTGGCCTTGTCGATCTTGTCGTTGGAGCCGACCGTGGTGATGATGGTGCAGCCCATCCGCCTGGCCAGCTGGATGGCCGCCGAGCCGATGCCGGATCCGCCGGCATGGATAAGGATCGTCTCGCCGGGCTGTAGCCTGGCGTTGTCGAATAGCATGTGCTCGACCGTGCCGAAGGTGACGGGCGCGACCGCCGCGCCGATGTCGGTCACGCCGGGCGGGGCAGGGACCAGCAGGCGAGCCGGCAGGTTGATCTTCTCTTGCGCGAAACCGTCGAGATGGAAACCGTGCACACCCGAAACATGTTCACAGAGGTTGTCGCGGCCTTCGCGGCAGGCTCGGCAGAGGCCGCAGGTGCGCGCGCCGTAGATCGATACCAATTGTCCGGGCAGCAGGCTGGAAACGCCGGGGCCTACCGCCTCGACCTCGCCGGAGGCTTCGGCGCCGACGACCAGAGGCAGCTTGCGCTTGGCGAAGGCCATGCCGCGCCAGCCCCAGACGTCGATATGGTTCAGCGCCACCGCCTTGATGCGCAGCGTGACTTCGCCAAGTGCCGGCGGTGAGGGGGGCGGCAGGTCCACCGTTTCAAGACGGCGGTCCTCGATAAGTTGCAATGCGCGCATTGGGCCTGTCGGTTTCGGTCTGGCTGAAAAAGGTCGCTTAGACCGGTTCCCGCGCCATGACAAGGCAAGTGTTCTGGCCGCCGAAGCCGAAGGAGTTCGACAGAACTGTGCGAACCTCGGCATTGCGCTTCTTGTTCGGCACCACGTCGAGCACGATCGCGGGGTCGGGATTGTCATAGTTGATGGTCGGCGGAATGACGCTTTCGCGCATCGTCATCAGCGAGAACGCCGCCTCGACGGCGCCCGCCGCCGACAGCGTGTGGCCGATCATCGATTTGTTCGACGAGACCGGCATCGAGCCGATCCGCTCGCCGAACACGGTCGACAGCGACAGATGCTCCATCTTGTCGTTTTCGGGCGTCGAAGTGCCGTGAGCGTTCACGTAGTCGATCTCGTCTTCGCTCAAGCCGGCATCGGCAAGCACAGCACGGACCGCCGCGATCGCCGGCGAAGCGTCCGGCTTCGAGCGGGTGCGGTGGAAATCGTCCGCCTTTTCGCCGCAGCCGCGCAGGATGCCAAGAATCGTGGCGCCGCGCGCCATCGCGGCTTCCAGCGATTCCAGCACGAGAGCGCCGGAGCCCTCGGCCAGCACAAAGCCGTCGCGCTCCTTGGAGAAGGGTTTTGACGCCTTTTCGGGAATGTCGTTGTGGGTCGACAGCGCCGACAGCAGCGAGAAGCGGATCAGCGCCTCGGCGGTTGCCGAACCGTCGGCGCCGATCGACAGCGCCCGGTCGCATTCGCCGCGGCGGATCGCCTCGACGCCGAGTTGGATCGCGGTGGCGCCGGAAGCGCAAGCGGTCGACAGCGTGATCGGCAGCCCGCGTGTGCCGAAACGGTCGGCGAGCCGGCCGGCAATCGAGCCGAACTGCGTGGTCTCGAAAATGTCCAGTTCCTTCAATCCGCGCGCCACCCGCAGCAGCCGTTCGCCGCCGGAGTCCAGTTTGTTGGAATTGTAGAGCGCGAAGCGGTCGTGCCAGTCGAGTTCGACCGGCGGTGAAGCGAGGAAGAGAGGACCACCGAAATCACCGGAATCGAGGCCGGATTCGGCCACGGCCTCACGCGCGGCGGTTTCCGCCAGTTCATAGGTGAGGTGGCTGGAGCCCTTCGAGCTCGATGGCAGGAAGTCGACCATGCCGGAGATGCGGGTGTTGAGATGATCGACCGGAAAACGGGTAATCGGGTGGATGCCCGACTTGCCCGAGGTCAGCGCCGCCCAATTGTCGGCCTTGCCGACGCCAAGCGAGGTCACCACGCCGATGCCGGTGACGGCAACGATCGGCCTGCCCATATGATCGTTCAGATTGGCCATGCGGGAGCCCTCGAGCGTTTATCGTTGCGGCATGGATCGTGGAACACCGCCTCAGGCGGCGTTGATCAGCGCCATGCCCTCGAATTGGTGATAGCCGATCGCCGTTGCAAGGACGGTTGCGGGAACCCCTTCGAACGGCTTCTCGGCTGCGGCATCAAAAACGGGGTAGGCGGCCTTGCGATCGACGGCCAGCGCCGCCAGTGCCACGGCGAAGGGAAACTGTGCTTCCTTCATGTGCCCGGTCAGCGTCGAGAAGCCGCGCGCGGCAATCGCCGGATTGGCGTCGAGCGCTGCTTTCTCGGCGATGGTTGCCATATGGGCGCCTGACGCGCCCGACAGGGCCAGTAATTTGCCGTTCGGCATTGCAGCCTGCTTGAGCAGTGCGGCGATCTCGGTGTCGAGTTCTCCCCGTGGGCGCCTGGCGCGGCCGGAGACGACCGGCCCAAGCTCGGCATAAATCTTTCGTCCGCGGCTTGTCGCGTGTTCGCGCTGCTCCAGCACCAAGAAGGCACCGCCGGATCCAGTCACGACGCCGCCGCCCTCAGCCCCCTGTCTTTGCCAGACCGGCTTCCACGGGCCGCGATGCAAATAGCCGGCGAGTTCATAGCCGAGCAGCATGTCGGAATGTTCGGTCTGGAAGGCGCCGCCGACCAGGATGTGCGTCGACTGGCCGGAGCGGATGCGCGCGGCTGCCGTCTCGACGGCGGCGACACCGGCACCTTCCTCACCCATGAAGGTTCTGGATGAGCCCGTCACCTTGTGGACGATGGAGATGTTGCCGGCGAGCAGATTGGAAAGCTGGGCCAGGAACAGTGTCGGCCGCAATTCGGTGGTCAATTTCTCGTTGAGCAGCACATCGCGGTCGTTGCGGCTTTCCGAAGCGGCGAGAATGGCGGCATCGACCGCCTCGTCGCGTTCGCCGCCGCCTGCGGCCACAACCATGTCCATGGTCGTGCAGAGTTCGTCATTGCCCTTGATGCCGGCGTCGTCCAGCGCCAGGCCTGCGGCATAGGTGCCGAGCCTCTGCCAGGTTTCCATCTGGCGCTGATCGCCGCGTTTGGCGATCTGCAGGTTCCAGTCGATCTCCGGCAATGGATGGACGGTATAGGGTGCAAAGCGCGCCGCTTCGAGCACCGGTTCCAGGCCCGGCTGCGCGAGCTTCTGCCAATGGGCGTCCGGACCTTCCCCCAGCGAGGAGACAAGGCCGATACCAGTGATGACGACGTCGCGGGGGCTGCTCATGAGCGGCTTTGTGGGTCAGGCGGCAGGGCGCGTCAAGATCACGCGCTCAACCGAAGTCAGGCGGTCTTGGCGGCAACCAGTGCGTCGATCTTGGCGCACAGGTTCTTCATGACGAAGTAATCGTCGGTCGAAGCCTTGCCGTCGTTAACTTCCTGGGTCCACTTTTCCAGCGGCACCTTGATGCCGAATTCCTTGTCGATGGCGAAGACGATGTCGAGGAAATCGAGGCTGTCGATGCCGAGATCGTCGATCGTGTGGCTCTCGGGCGTAATGGTGTCGATATCGATCTCGCTGGTGTCGGCAATGATCTTGGCGACTTTGTCGAACGTGGTGGACAAGGGCTTTTCCTTCGGTTGCGGGCGGAATCTGTCCGCATCTTGTTTGGGCGCTGTCTAATCGGTTTTTCCCGGCAGGAAAAGGCCTGATACGCCGGGCGCAGATGGGTAGGGTATCCAGGAAACGCAAGAAGGGCCGCCGGTTTACCCAGCGGCCCTTCTTGTTGACGCTACGTCAGCCTTTGTTTCGAGGCATGTCGTTTTCCCAAAACCGGAATCACTTTGGGCGACATGCATCAGCTGTCGCGGAGCTTGACCACATCGTTCAGCAGCCCGCCCGTTCCGTTGTGGACGGTCAGCCGCTCGACCTTGCCGGCGATGGTTTCCAGAGCCTCAAGCTCCTTCAACCGCAGCATCACCGGGTTTTCCGCCATCACCCTGGCCGTGTTGAGGAGGGAACGCGTCGCGTTCGTCTCCTCGCGGCGACGGATGATGTTGGCCTCGGCCTGCTTTTCGGCCGACACCACCTGGTTGAGGATCTCGCGCATCTCGCCCGGCAGGGTGACATCCTTGAGGGCGATATCGCTGACCTCCACCCCGATCTCGGCCATATCAGCGCGGACCTTGCCAGCGGCTTCTTCGTCGATCGTCACCTTCTTTTCAAGGATCTGATCGAGTGTCAGCGCGCCAAGGGTCTTGCGGAAGGCGTACTGCAGGGCGCGGTAAAGGGCTTCGGAGAAGTCCTTCACCATGCTCACCGCCTTGACAGGATCGACGACCCGGTATTCGGCTGCGATGTTGACGCGGATCGTCACGCGATCCTTGGTCAGCACTTCCTGCCCGGCAACGTCGAGCGACTGGCGCTTGAGGTCGACGACCTTGATCTGCACCATGCGTCCGACGTTCCAGAAGCCATGCACGCCCGCCGTCAGCGTCCTGACCAGGACACCGTCGATGAACAGCAGCCCGGCCTGACCGTCGACGACCGGGTGGGCGGACATCAATTCCGCCTTCCGGGCCTGGCCGAGCCGGCGCATGACCGCCGCATCGATGGCGAGATCGACCGATGTGTCGATCAGCGTCACCTTCCACGGACCGGCATCCGTCCACAGCACGAGCTTGCGGTCCGGCGCCAGAACGGCGTGCAGATTGCCGTCACGCTCGATGATGGCGACATCCGTGCGCCCGGTGCGAACGACGGTGAAATGACGCGCGGCCACATCCGGGAGCTTGTCGAACAACGCCTTCTCGTATGCCGAAACGAATTCCGGGTTCTTCAGATCGTGCCGGGACACTTCAAGGCTGCCGCGCCGGTTGGCGAGCCAATGTTCGCCCGGCAGCAGGACAGTCTTGATCTCACCCTTATGGAGGGTGAGGGCACGTTCGTTTTCCTTTACGAGGACGCGCTCGCGTCCAAGAACCTTGTCGAGAATTGTCATTGTTTCACTCCTGTCGGGCATGGCCCCATGCGAGGCGTCAAGTCATGCGTCGATCGTTCCTTTCGTTTCTCGTTTCACATCGTCGTCTTGCGTCATCGTCCGGGCACGAATGATCCGGGGACTGGTGGCATCAATCCGTGGCGGGCCTTCGGGAGCGGATCGCGGGGCAGCGAAGCGGGCGCCGGAGGCCGAGCTTCCTTTGCCGGCGACACTGCGCCTTGATCGTCACCGCGGGCCTGGCCGCGAGCCGATGGCGAAAGACGCTTGGGATGATCCGCGCCCGAGGGCTTGGGCCATCCGTTCAGTCTTTCGCATTCCAGTCCCCTGACCGTTTTTCGGATGGCTTTTCAGGCCAATGGAGAAGGAATCGAACCTTCGACAGTCAGATTAACAATCTGATGCTCTAACCAAACTGAGCTATCCGTGGTGCAGATGAAGGGAATTGAACCCCCGACCTCCGGACCCAAATCCGGCGCTCTCCCGCTGAGCTACATCCGCGATCCCAATCCCCAAAGCGGCGCCGTATACAGGGCGGCAAAGCCGCCTGCACGGGCGGAGGCGAAAGCTCCAACCGTTGTGCTCGCTTCGGTTCTCGTGACCGGGAGCGCGCCTATAGCCCCTGCGACGGGTTGTCGCAAGCGGCATTGTCGTGGCGGATTTGCGGCTTCTTGCGGCGGTGGCATTTCGGCAACACCGCTTTCGACGTCAGCGATCGCGCGCAGGGAGCTCAGAAGGTGACCCGGCCGAGCACGCGCAGGCTATCGCCCTGCGGCTCCACGACCACGGCCTCGCCTTCGCGCGGCGAGATGCCGGTCAGCGCCACGATGTCTTCCAGATGGGTGACCATGACCAGATTGTCGGAGCCGGAATAGGCGCGGATTTCTTTCAGGATCGCCGCGATCTGCTCGGCTTTCTGCGCCTCGTCGCCCTTCAGGAGATCGAGCGGAGCAAACAGCTCCGGCTCGGCCTCGAAGGCGATGCGGGCAGTATCGAGGCAGCGGCAATAGCGGCTGGACAACACGCGCTCGATCGGTGCCGCACGGGCGGCAAACAGAGCGCCGATCTTGCTCGCCTGTTGCTTGCCACGGGCCGACAGGTTCATCTGGGTGGCGCAACTGTCGATGTCGAAATTGGCCGGGTCGGTGGTGCCGGTGACCATGGCATGGCGCAGCAGCACGACATGTCCGCCATCGCGCAGCAGCGCCCAGCCTGCATCCGTGGCGTGGGCCACGCCGGGAATAAGAAACAGGAACAACGCCAAGGCAAATCGAATCATCCGCTATCCTTCTCCGGTTCCCGGCAATGGGTTCCGGTGACGGGACATATAGGGACGGTAAAGCCAGCCGAAAGACAAGGCGCGGTCGGCGGGATGCGTAGACCTACTTCTTCGCCATCTGCTTCTTCACCAGATCGATCTTCTGGTCGGTGAGCGGGATGGGGATTGTGTAGCCGGCTTCGGTAAAGCCCTGCTTGGCGTTCTCGAAGAATTCGATCGCCTTTTGATATTCGGCCTTGCCCCCGCCATAGCTGGCTCGGTTCCAGCTGACGTCACCGAGATTGTTCTGCGCGAAGGCCCATTGCATGGGCAGGCTTTCCCTGGTGAATACCTTCAGCGTCGCCGTGAAGGCGACTTCGGCATCGCCGAGGTACTTGTCGGTGCGTTCGAGATTGCCGAGGTTGAGCAGGCTCATGCCGATGCCGTTTTGTGCGTTGGCCCAGTCGACAGGTGCTGCGTCGACAGTCAGCACGTCGAGTGCTGCCCTGCGGGCTGCGATGGACTCAAGCAAGGTCTTGGGGTCGGCATTGCTCATGCTCAGCCAATGCAGCGCCGAGCCGAGGCCCGCCTGGGTCAGCGCCCATTGCCGCGGGTTCGTCTCGCGCTTGTACTCGCGCAACGCATCGCGGTAGGCGGCAATGGCTTCACCGTAATGTTCCAGCTTGTCGGTCACGCCGCCCAGAAGCTGCAGCGTGTTGCCGAGATTGTAGTGGCTCATTGCCCAGTCGAGGGGAAATTTTCGTCTGACATAGACCTGCCGGGCCGCCTGGAAGGCGCTTGCCGACTGCTCGAGCTTGGCCGCATCGCGGGTGCGCTGGCCAAGCGTCTGGTAGATCGAACCGAGATTGTTCTGTGCCGACGCCCAGTCCATTGGGAAACGCTGCCGGGTAAACACTGTCAGCGCATCGTCATAGGCCGCCGCGGCCTCTTCGAGCGCGCCGGTGCCCATATCGAAGCGAGCGACACCGCTCAGCGCGTTGCCGAGGTTGAGCCTGCTGGTCGCCCATGAGACGGGGAAGGTTTCACGGGTTCGCACTTCAAGCGCGGCACGGAACGCGTTGGCCGCCTCGTTTATCTTCGCCTTGTCGTTGAGCTGAATGCCGAGCGACACCAGCGTGTTGCCGAGATTGTTCTCGACCATCGCCCATTCAACCGGCGCCTTTTCGCGTGTGTATTCCTCAAGTGCCAGCCGGTAGGCCGCCTCGGCTTGCGTCAGATGTTCGCCGGCGGCCTCGCGCTCGGAAAGCGCATAGAGCGCCAGGCCGAGATTGTTCTGCGAAGCGGCCCAGTCGAGCGGGACCTTGTCGCGCGGGCGTTTTTCGAGTGTGGCGCGCATCGCCACCACCGCCTCGTTCAGGCGTTTCGGGTCGCTCTCACGTTCGCCGATCTTCAACAGCACATTGGCCAGATTGTTCTGCGCGGCGGCCCAGTTGAGATCGTCCTTCTCGCGCTCGAACACGACAAGGGAATCGCGAAAGATCCGCGCTGCCTCTTCAAGGCGCGCGGTCTCCGTCTCTCGCTCGCCGATGGTCTGCAGCACCACCGCCATGTTGTTGCGGGTGATCGCCCAGTCGCGATTCTGTTCGCCGTTGGGGATGAAGTTCAGAATGGTGCGATAGGCCTCGATGGAGTGCTGCAGCGCATCGAGGTCGCCGGTGGCGTAGCCGTAGGCGTTCAGCGCCTCGGCTTGCTGGTTCTTGTAGTTCCAGCGCAGCTTGTCGTCCCATTTTTCGGCCAGCGAAAACGCCTTGGCATAGTCGCCGGCGGCGGATCTGTAGTCGAAGACCAGCCCCGAGGCGTCGGCCCGCCTGGCGTAGATCGCGGCATCGGCAAGACGCTTCTGCTTGACGAGGTCTTCGGCTTCATCGACCGCATCGTCGGTCTGCTCGACCCGGCCGACTGCATCGTCGAGGAATTTCCGCGCCGTCACGATGGCGCCCTGGCCGATCGCCTTGTCGGCGGAGGCGATCAGGCGTTTGATCTCCGGATCGTCGGTGCGCAGCGCGGCGCGCTCGGACATCATCTTCTTCAGGCGCTCGGCCTGGGCGTCGAGCATCTTTTGCAGGTCGGACGGATCCTCCGGGATCTTTTCCGTGCCGAGCGCCTTCAGCACGCCATAGAGTGCATCGAGCGGCACGCCTTCCTGCAGCGAAGCCAGTTCCACCTGCGCCCGTTTGGGGTCGGGCAGGTCGGAAATCGTCAGCAGTAGCTGGCGCCGCTCGCCGGTGATCAGCCCGTCGTCGCCGGTCGGCTCTGCTGGTGCGACACCAAAATAGAGCAGGCGGCGCAGGCTCTCATTGACCCAGGGGCGCTGCTTTGCCTTTGTGTCGAGATAGACCTCCTCGGTCACCATGCGCATGACCGAGCCGAACTCGGTACCCTTCATCGCCGCGAGGTGGCGCAGCAAAGCGGACGCATAAGGGCTGTTTTCGCCGGCGGCGCCATCGAGCGCTGGACGACCCGGTTCTGCGGCAAAGCCGACCACCGTACCCAGGCTCGCGTCGGCCGCCGGCGCATTGCCGAGCGCCTTCGCGCCGCGCACCGGCTCCAAGCCGCCGGCGCCGATGGGCGAGGCGGAAGCGGTCGGTGAGCGCCGGACCATGGCATCGGCGGGGAATGGATTGGTGCGGCAGGCGTCGAGCAGCATGATCGTCACCGGCACTGTCTTTTTCAATGCCTCCATGACGGCCGATATCGGCACAAGGCTGGTGCCGGCATCCTTCAGCGACGGGACGTCGGCATCGACCGGAACCAGATAGTTTTCGCCGCCGGCCTCGATGCCATGACCGGAGTAGTAGATGAAGGCGACATCGGCGCCGTCGGCATCTTCGGTGAACCGCTCCAGGTCGCGCTTCAGCTTGGTGGCGTCGCGGTCGGTGACGCTGCGGGCGTCGAAGCCAAGGTCGGTCAGCATCTTGGCCATGTCGCGGGCGTCGTTGGCGGGGTTGGGCAGGGCGGCGATGTGCAGGTAATTCGACTGGCCGATGATCAGCGCCACGCCCTTAAGGCTTTTTGTCTCGGCAACTGCAAGCGCGGTCGCGGCAAGGCAAAGCAGTGCGGCGATGAAAGCCGTCAGCCATGCCCGCCGCAAAAGATTAAGCTTCGAGGTTTCGACAAAGGTCATTTGTCGTTCGCATCCGCCCTGATGATCCAAGCCCTCTATAACGCTGCCAATGGACCATGATCAAATTTGGCCATGATCAAATTAGGGCATGATCAAATTCGGGCGCGATTGCGCCGCGGCCGTGGCTCGCCTATCCCTGAAAAATGTCGCCGCTCACCGAAACCGTTCTTTTCGTCTTCAGCCTCGTCGCGCTCGGCTATCTCACCGGGCTCACCGGCTATCTAAAGCCGGCCAGCGGGGACGGCATCTCCGAATTCGCCATCAACGTGGCGATGCCGCTGCTGCTGTTTCGGACGATGGTGAATTCCGATTTCCATGGCGTGGCGCCATGGTCGCTGTGGGGCGCTTACTTCACCGCGGTTGCAATGACATGGGCTGCCGGCCATCTGGTGACGACGCGAATCTTCGGGCGGGACGCACGCACAGGTATCGTCGGTGGAGTGTCGTCGTCCTTCTCGAATGTGGTGTTGCTGGGCATTCCCTTCGTTCTCGGCGTATTCGGGTCCAGCGGATTCGAAGTGCTGTCGCTGCTCGTTTCCGTGCATCTGCCGACCATGATGATGGCGTCGATCATCATGTTCGAGATATTTGGCCGCGGTGGCAGCGAGCCCGTACACCCGCTGCGCATCATCCAGAGCTTTCTGAGAAGACTGTTCACCAATCCCCTGATCATCGGCATCCTGGCCGGGCTGGCATGGCGCCTAACCGGCGCGCCGCTGCCGAACCTTGCCACACGGCTGGTCGATGCGCTGGCTGACACTGCCGGGCCAGTGGCGCTGTTCGCCATGGGCCTCAGCCTGCGCCGCTTCGGTATCTCCGGCAATGTCCGGCCGGCTCTGGCGCTTTCGGTGCTGAAATTGTTCCTGATGCCGGCTCTGGTTCTCGGTCTGGTCTGGCTGCTTGGCCTGCCGCCATTGACGGCCAAAGTGGCGGTGGTGGTGGCGGCGCTACCATCCGGCATCAATTCCTATCTCATCGCCGTGCAGTTCAACACCGGCCAGGCGCTGGCGTCGAACCAGATGACAATCGCCACGGCGAGCGCGGTTGTTACAACCGCCTTCTGGCTGACGGTGGTGCTCCACGTTTTCGGATAGGATATGTCGATAGTCAGATAGTGCGGCCAGCGATCGGCACGGCATATGTCCGGCCTGCTCTCGCCTCGGGCTGGTCCAACCCCTATATGCCATCTTGCGATTGCTTGCGGGCCTTGCCCTCGGTAAAGAGCAGTGGCTCCGGCGTGCCGGCTTCAGTCCATGGCGCACGCTCACCGAAGATTTCACAGACCGGCCCGTCAGCGCGCCGAACGGAGGATAGACCATGCTTCAGAAAACCAGCCATTTCATGCGGCAGGCCAATCTCATCAACGGCGAATGGGTGCAGGCCGACAGCGGCCAGACGGTCGACGTCAACAACCCGGCCACCGGTCTCAAGATCGGCACCGTGCCGAAGTCGGGCAAAGCCGAGACCCGCCGCGCCATCGAAGCCGCCGCGGAAGCTTTCAAGACCTGGCGCAAGACGACCGCGCTCGAGCGCTCGAAGCTGCTGCGCAAGCTGCACGACGCGATGATGGACAATCAGGACGTGCTGGCCGAACTGCTGACCATCGAACAGGGCAAGTCGCTGTTCGAATCGAAGGGCGAGATCGGCTCCGCCGCGGCCTATATATTGTGGTTCGCCGAGGAAGGCCGCCGCACCTATGGCGACGTGGTGCCGTCGCCGTGGGCGGATCGCCGTATCCTGGTGACCAAGGAACCGGTCGGCGTCATCGCCGCCATCACGCCGTGGAATTTCCCGTCCTCGATGCTGGCCCGCAAGCTCGGCCCGGCGCTCGCCGCCGGCTGCACCGCAGTGGTCAAGCCGGCCTCGCAGACGCCGTATTCGGGCCTCGCCTGGGGTGCGCTCGCAGCGGAGGTCGGCTTCCCCAAGGGCGTCGTCAACATCCTGACCGGTTCGGCAAGCGAGATCGGCGACGAGATCTGCGCCAATCCGCTGGTGTCGAAGATCACCTTCACCGGATCGACCGAAGTCGGCAAGCTTCTCATCCAGAAGTCGTCGGTCACCGTCAAGAAAGTGTCGATGGAGCTCGGTGGCAACGCGCCGTTCATTGTCTTCGATGACGCCGACCTCGAGCGTGCGGTCGCTGGTGCGATCACCGCCAAGTATCGCAATTCCGGCCAGACCTGCGTCTGCACCAACCGCTTCCTTGTCCAGGCTGGTGTCTATGACAAGTTCGTCGAGAAGCTCGCTGCCGCCAGCAACGGGCTGAAGGTCGGCTCCGGCCTCGAGGACGGCGTGCAGCAGGGGCCGCTGATCGACGAGAAGGCGGTCGAGAAGGTCGAAGAACTGATCGCCGACGCCACATCCAAGGGCGGCAAGATCGTTGCCGGCGGCAAGCGCCATGCGCTCGGCGGTTCGTTCTTCCAGCCGACGGTCATTGCCAATGCGACGCCCAAGATGCGCTTCATGAAGGAAGAGATCTTTGGCCCGGTCGCACCGGTGTTCAAGTTCGAGACCGAAGAGGAGGCGATAGCACTCGCCAACGACACCGAATTCGGCCTCGCCTGCTATTTCTACACCGGCGATCTCGGCCGCGCCTTCCGCGTCATGGAAGGGCTGAAATACGGCATGGTCGGCGTCAATGAAGGCCTCATCACCACGCCGGAGGCGCCGTTCGGCGGCGTCAAGGAATCGGGTCTCGGCAAAGAAGGCGGACATCAGGGCATCGAGGATTATCTCGACACCAAATATGTCTGCATCGGCGGCCTCGGCCTCTGATAGGATATTCCCTGAGATGGGGAGGCCGATGGCCTGCCTGTCTCTCATGGGAAAACCAGCCGAAGTCTTCTGGATCAACTGGCATTTACGGGCATGGCGATGAAGGACGGCGAGGTTTTCGGCACGACGCAGCCTGGCGAGCAGGTGCGTCGCTTCACGATCAGGGGCGGCGGCATCACAGCCAACATCATCGGTCTGGGCGCGATCATCCAGGATCTGCGCCTCACCGGGCACGATGCGCCGCTGGTGCTCGGCTATGACAGTTTGGAAAGCTACGAGACGGATACGGCGTTCTTCGGTGCGGTCGTCGGTCGCTACGCCAACCGCATCCGCGACGGCCGTTTCACCATCGCCGGCAATCGCTATCAGACCGAGCAAAACTTCCTCGCCAGGCATACGCTGCATGGCGGTTCGCAAGGTTACTCCCACCGGCCGTGGACGGTTTCCTTGCATGGCAGGGATTTCGTCACGCTGACCCTGCACGATCCCGAGGGCGCGATGGGTTTTCCCGGCGCGCTCGATGTCACCTGCACCTACCGGTTGAAGATCCCCGGCACGCTCAGCGTCGAGCTGACCGCCACCTGCGAGGAGCCGACGCTGTGCAATCTGACCCAGCATTCCTATTTCAACCTGGATGATGGCGGCGCCGGCGACATTCTCGACCACAGGATGATGCTGAATGCCGGCGCCTACCTGCCGGTCGATGGCGACATGATCCCGACCGGCGTGGTCAAGCCGGTTGACGGTACGCCGTTCGATTTCCGCCAGGCGCGGCCGCTGCGCATGGAGACCGAGGGCGAACAGCTGCCCTACGACCAGAATTTCTGCCTCGCTTCGGCACGCGGGCCGCTCAAGCAGGCGGCATGGGCGCAAGGCGCCAGTTCCGGTGTCGAGATGGAGGTCTGGACCACTGAGCCGGGCGTCCAGCTCTATACCGGCCAGTACGTGACGCCGCGCACCGGGTTGGAAGGCCGCGACTACAAGGCTTTTTGCGGCTTCTGCCTGGAGCCGCAGATTTGGCCGGACGCGCCGAACCGGCCTTATTTCCCGCAGGCGACGCTGTGGCCGGGCGCGATCTACCACCACGTGACGGAATACAGATTCCGTCTGCCCTGAGGCCTGCCAATGTTCAGGTGAAGCCCGCCTGACCTGAATCGCAACAGACTTTAGCCGGCGAAGGCCGCGCGCAGCGTCTCGAACGGCGCCAGCGCGCCGCGCACCTGCACCACGGCGGCGGCGACGCGATGCGCACGGCGTGCTGCTTCAAGCGGGTCGTGGCCGGCAAGTCGAGCCGCAAGATAGCCGCCGTTGAAGGAATCGCCGGCGCCCGTCGTATCGGCGGGAGCGGCGACATGGATTGCCGGGACTTCGCGCAGCGTTCCTGCTTGGGCAATCAGTGCCGGTGCTTCGCCGTTCTTGACGACGACCTCGCCGACGAGTTGCCCGAGCCGCTTCGCTGTGGCTTGCGGTGTTGGATCGCCGAACAGCATCTGCTCGTCGGGGAAGGTCGGCAATGCGATGTCGGTGACGGCAAGGGCTTCGACGATCGCTGCCTGCGCATCCTCGCGCTCACGCCAGAGCCGCGGCCGATAGTTGGGGTCGAAGGCGATAAGTGAACCAGCCGAACGCGCCTTGGCGACGGCGGCCAGCAACTCAGCGCGCGCGGCTTCGTCCAGAATTGCCAAAGTGATTCCGGAAAAATAGACAAGTGCCTGATTTTCCAGGTTTTTCGATAATGCGGCCGGGTCCGAGACAAGCTGCCGCGCGGCGGCGTCGCCACGCCAATAGGTGAAGGAACGTTCGGCTCCCGTCAGCGTGATGGCATAGAGGCCGGGCCGCGCGCCCGCTATGAGCGGGCTGGAGCCGATGCCGATGCCGTTTTCAGCGAAGAAATCGATCTGGCCTTGCGAGAATGGATCGTCGCCGAAGGCCGAGACATAGGTTGCCGGCCGCTCAGCGCTCAGTGCATGCAGCGCCCACAGCGTGTTGAACGTGTCGCCGGCAAAGCCTATGCGCCAGTTCGGTCCCGTCTGGCCCGACAGTTCGAGCATGCATTCGCCGATCGAGGCGACGCCGTTTCCCGCCATCTGCAATCCTCCAGTGATCTCGGTGCTGTAGCTTTTTGCCACCGGCAGCGCCATGCTTGGCAAGCAGGGTTTTTTCCGCCACAGCGTTTTCCCACAGGCTGGCGGGATGCGATCCGTTCGGCAGAGCGTTGTCTGCAGAAGAGGAACCGGTTTGGCATCGATATGGCGTTATCTTCTGGCAGGTCTTGGTCTGGCTGCCTTGCTGGTCGGCATTCTCGCGGTCGTTTACCTGACGGCGCCGCGGTCGGCGCGGCCCGCCGGCCCGGATGTCTCTCGGACGAAGAACACCGCCAACGGGCTGTTCGTGGCAAGCTTCGCGCCGGAGCGAGGCGTTGTGCGGCTAGGCCAACTGCAATCCTGGCTGCTGACGCTGAAGACAAAGGCTGGAGCTCCGGTGGAAGGGGCGGCGATCGCGATCTCCGGCGGCATGCCGCTGCACAGTCACGGCCTGCCGACCAGCCCGCAAGCGACCGACTATCTCGGCGACGGGCGTTACCGGATCGAAGGGGTGAAATTCACCATGAGCGGCTGGTGGCAGCTGCATTTCGCCATCTCGGCCACCGCAGGCTCCGATACGGTGCTCTTCAACGTGGTGCTGTGAGCAGGACATGAGGCGGCGTTCGCGTTTTCTGGCGCTAATGGTGGCCGTTGTCCTTACCGGCTGCACGAAGCCGGATTTTTCCGACGCCGAGAAGACGACCATCGCCTCGCTGGCGCTGTCGTCGCTGCCGGCGCTCAAGCCCGACACCACCGATCGTTTTGCCGACGTGCCGGCGGCTGCCGCACTCGGCTCGACGCTGTTCTTCGACCAGGGCATGAGCGGTGACGGGTCGATATCCTGTTCGACATGCCACAAGATCGACCGCCAGTTCCAGGACGACCTGCCGCAAGCCGTCGGCGTCGGCCGTACCAGCCGGCGGACCATGCCGCTGGCCGGCGTCGCGCGCGATCCCTGGTTCTTCTGGGACGGCCGCCGCGACAGCCTGTGGGCGCAAGCGCTGACGCCGCTCGAAAACCCGCTGGAGCAGGCGGGAAACCGCACCGCCTACGCGCATTACATCAAGGCGCGCTTCGGCGAGCGCTATGAGCGCATCTTCGGGCCGCTGCCCGATCTTTCGGGCATGCCGTCGAATGCCAGCCCGCTTGGAAACGATGCCGAGAAGGCGGCCTGGAATGCGATGAGCGGCGCGCAGCGCAGCGCAATCGACGGCGTCTTTGCCAATATCGGCAAGGCGATCGCCGCCTTCGAACGCTCGATCGAGCCGGCGCCGACGCGTTTCGACCGCTTTGCGCTGGACCTCGCCACCGGTGCCGAGCCGAAGGGCGATGCTGTCTTTTCCAAACAAGAAATCCTTGGACTTAAACTGTTCATCGGCAAGGCCAATTGCGTGACCTGTCATAACGGCCCGCGCTTCACCGACAACAGCTTCCACAACACCGGCGTGCCATCCGTTGCGGGCCTGCCGCCGGATCGCGGCCGTATCGATGCCGTGCGCCAAGTCGAGGCGGACCCGTTCAACTGCTTCGGCGCCTATCGCGATGGCGACGCCAGCGCCTGCGGCGAGTTGCGCTTCATGGTCAAGGATGCGCCCGAACTCGTTCGCGCCTACAAGACGCCATCGCTGCGCGGTGCGGCAACGCGGTCGCCCTACATGCATGCCGGGCAGTTTTCGTCGCTCGACGAGGTCGTGGCGCACTACGCCAAGGCTGCACCCAGCGTGGAGGGTACGTCCGAAGTTCATCCGCTGGGGCTGTCGGATCGTGAACGTGCGGCGCTGGTGGCTTTCCTGAAGACGCTTTCGGAGTGAGTTAGAGCCCGATCCATCCCGATGTATCGGGATGGGGCTCTACGTTTGACCATGATCTTGTCCGAAAACCGGCTTCCACTTTTCGGGATCATGGTCATCGATCCTTGACTGTCTCCATCGCCACGAAGGTCGAGGTCTGGGCGACGTGGGGCAGGGCCGAGATGCGTTCGCCGAGGACGCGGCGGTAGGCGGCGATGTCCCTGGTGCGGACTTTCAGCAGATAGTCGAAGCTCGACGCCATCATGTGGCACTGCTCGATTTCCGGCACGGCCTGCACGGATCGGTTGAAGGCATCGAGCGCGGCGGACCTGGTGTCGGACAATTTCACCTGGACGAATGCAACATGGCCTTCGCCCATGCGCTCGCGGTCGATGATCGCCTGGTAGCCCCTGATGTAGCCGTCCTTCTCCAGCCGCTTCACCCGCGCCTGCACCGGCGTTTTCGACAGGCCGACGTTTGCCGCCAGTTCTGACATCGAAAGCCGGCCATCGCTTGCCAGCGCCGCCAGGATATTCCTGTCGATGCGGTCCAATTGGTCTTCTGTCATCGAAAATGCAGTCCATATGTCGGTTTTGAGCTGCTACGATAGATCGAATGACCTGCAATGTCGATTTCTTCGGACCGATTGAAAATTCGCATCTGTGCTAGCTTCCACCATTCGGTCCGGTGACCGCCGGCCCGATCCCTTTGCTCGATCCATGGGACCGCCATGCCAGCGCTCGATGCCATCCGCCAGCAGATCCGCGCCAACTACCTGCCCGATGAAGACGAGGCCGTGAAGCGGCTTGCCGACGCGACGGCGCTCTCCGGGAAAGACCGCAAGGCGATCTCGGCCCGCGCCGCCGATCTGGTGCGGGCGGTGCGCGGTTCGTCCGATCCCCGGCTGATGGAAGTCTTCCTCTCGGCCTATGGTCTCTCCACCAAGGAAGGCGTCGCGCTGATGTGCCTGGCCGAGGCACTGTTGCGCGTGCCCGATACCGAAACGATGGACGACCTCATCGCCGACAAGATCGCGCCGCACGACTGGTCGGCGCATTCGGGCGGTTCGAGCTCCATCTTCGTCAACGCCTCGACTTGGGCGCTGATGCTGACCGGCCGCGTCCTCGATGAGGGCGAGGGCGGCATCGAAGGCACGCTGCGCTCGATGGTGCGGCGGTTGGGCGAGCCGGTCATCCGCAAGGCGGTGGCCGCCGCCATGCGCGAGATGGGCGAGCAGTTCGTGCTCGGCCGCACCATCACGGAAGCCGTCAAGCGCGGCCGGCCGATGACGCAGAAGGGCTACCTCTATTCCTTCGACATGCTGGGCGAGGCGGCCCGCACCGAGGCCGACGCCTTGCGCTATCACAAGGCCTATGCCGACGCGATTTCGTCGCTCGATTCCGGCTCCAACGGTCCTGACATCAGGCAGAACCACGGCATTTCGGTCAAGCTTTCGGCGCTGCATCCTCGCTACGAGGTGGCGCAGAAGGAAGAGATGCTGCCTGTGATGGCCGAGCGGCTCTTGTCGCTGGCGCTTGCCGCGCGCCATTCGCGTATGGGCCTCAACATCGATGCCGAGGAGGCCGATCGCCTCGATCTGTCGCTCGACGTCATCGAGCGGGTGCTGGCCGAGCCGGAGCTCGCCGGCTGGAACGGCTTCGGCGTGGTGGTGCAAGCGTATGGGCCACGCGCGGCCTTCGCCATCGATTGGCTCTATGCGCTGGCCAGGAAATACGACCGCAACATCATGGTGCGGCTGGTCAAGGGTGCCTATTGGGACACCGAGATCAAGCGGGCGCAGACGCTCGGACTGTCAGGCTATCCCGTCTTCACCCGCAAGACCAACACCGACGTTTCCTACATGGCTTGCGCGAAAAAGCTGCTATCGATGACCGACCGCATCTATCCGCAATTCGCCACCCACAATGCCCACACCGTCGCCGCCATCTTGGCGATGGCGGATAATCGCGATTCCTTCGAGTTCCAGCGCCTGCACGGCATGGGCGAGGCGCTGCACGAGACGGTGCGACGGTCCGAAGGCACACGCTGCCGCATCTACGCGCCGGTCGGTGCGCATTCCGATCTGCTGGCCTATCTGGTCCGCCGGTTGCTGGAGAACGGCGCCAATTCCTCCTTCGTGCACCAACTGACCGACGAGGACGTCGAGCCGGAGGACATTGCGCGCGATCCGCTCGAAACGGTCGAGAGCCAGGGTCCGGCCACCAATCCGGCGATTGCCCGGCCTTCCGAGATTTTTGGGGCCGGGCGTCGCAATTCGAAAGGATTCGACATCACCGACACGGTGACGCTGGCGGCGATCGACAAGGCCAGGGTGGCCTTCGCTGGGCCGGATCGTTGGCATGCCAAGCCGATCACCCGTGCCGCCGGCTACGGCAAGCAGCGTCCCATAGTCAACCCAGCAAAGCCTTCCGAAGTGGTCGGTACGGTCAGCGAAGCCGCCGCCAAGCAAGTCGCGACCGCCGTGCGCTTTGCGGTGGAAGCGCAGCCGGCATGGGCAAAACGTTCCGTCGCCGAGCGCGCTGCCATCCTCAACCGTGCCGCCGTTCTCTATGAATCCAAAGCCGTCGAGTTCTTTGCACTCGCCACCCGCGAGGCCGGCAAATCGCTGGCCGACGGCGTCGCCGAAGTGCGCGAGGCGGTCGACTTCCTGCGCTACTACGCCACCGAGGCGGCCAATGCGGAGGCGGGCACGCAAGCGCGCGGCGCCATCGTGTGCATTTCGCCGTGGAATTTCCCGCTCGCCATCTTCACCGGCCAGATCGCGGCCGCACTTGTCACCGGCAATTCGGTCATCGCCAAGCCGGCCGAGCAGACGCCGCTGATCGCCTTCCGGGCTGTCGAGCTGCTGCGCGAGGCCGGTGTGCCGGAAGACGTCATCCAGTTGCTCCCTGGCGACGGCCCGTCGGTCGGCGGGCCGCTTACATCAGATCCGCGCATCGCCGGCGTCTGCTTTACCGGCTCGACCGAGGTCGCCAAGCTGATCGAGAAGCAACTGGCCAAGACGGCCGCGCCCAACGCCATGCTGATCGCCGAGACGGGCGGCCTCAACGCCATGATCGTTGATTCCACCGCGCTGCCCGAACAGGCGGTGCGCGACATCCTCGCCTCGGCATTCCAGAGTGCCGGCCAGCGTTGCTCGGCACTGCGCGTGCTCTATGTGCAGAAGGACGTGGAGAAGAAAATGCTGGAGATGCTGAAGGGCGCCATGGAGGCGCTCAGCATCGGCGATCCCTGGCGGATTTCGACCGATGTCGGCCCTGTCATCGACGACGAGGCGCAAAGCTCTATCCGCGAGTACTGCACGAAAATGGGCTTGCAGGGCCGGCTGATTGCCAAGCTCGAAGCGCCGAAGGAAGGTCGCTTCGTTGCGCCGCATGTTTTCCGCGTCAAGGGCATCGAGGACATGGAGCGCGAGGTGTTCGGGCCGGTGCTGCATGTCGCTACGTTCGACGCCGACGAAATCGACGCGGTCATCGCCGCCATCAACCGCAAGGGCTATGGCCTGACCTTCGGCCTGCACACCCGTATCGAGGGCCGCGTGCAGCATTTCGTCGACGGCATCCATGCCGGCAACATCTACGTCAACCGCAACCAGATCGGCGCCGTGGTCGGCTCGCAGCCGTTTGGTGGCGAGGGGCTTTCAGGCACCGGGCCGAAGGCCGGCGGCCCGCACTACCTCCGCCGGTTCCGCAAAGGGCCGGAGGCTGGCACCCATTTGCAGGATGGCCATAAGGTCACGGCGACCGAGCTTGCCGACAATCTGCCTGATCCCACACTTGGCGGCTGGTCGACGCGTCCGGACCGGATCGCCATTCTGAGGAAGCATCTGCGCGGCAAGGGTGCTGCGGCCATAGGTGCGGCCGCCGGCATCGATTTCGGCCAGATCGACCTGCCCGGGCCGACCGGCGAGGCCAACACGCTCTCGCTCTCGCCACGCGGACGGGTGCTGTGCCTCGGTCCCGATGGCGATACGCTGCTGGCGCAGACGATCCAGGCGCTCGCCGCCGGCAATGCGGTGCTGGCCGTGGCGCCCGGCGCACCGGCTGCCCTTTCCCCATTGACCGGCAAGGGCTTGCCGCTGGCCGCCATCGATGGTCGGCCGGATCCGGTCGAAGCACGCTCACTGCGCGTCGATGTCGTCGCCTTTTCGGGCACGCCGGAGGCTGCACGCATCGTGCGCAAGGTCATCGCCGACCGCTCCGGCCCGATCGTGCCGCTGGTCAGCGAGGTACTGAACCCGGCGGCCTATGCACATGAACGGGCTGTCTGCGTCGACACCACCGCCGCCGGCGGCAATGCGAGCCTGCTGGCCGGAGCTTGAGCCCGGCCAGTATTTAAGCGCCTTCGACGACCGAAAAACCTTCGAACTGGGGGTGACCGAGATAGTGGACCTTCGTCGTGCCGACATTTCGATGGGCGGCGCGGAAATTCTCCGACTTGGTCCAGGCGATGAAATCCTCGTGGCTCGCCCACACCGTGTGCGACGCAAACAGCGTGTAGCCTTCGGTCTCGTTGACCGGGCCACGCAGCAGGTGGAATTCCCGAAAACCCTTCATCTCAGCGAGGCTGGAATCGCGGTTCTTCCACACGGCTTCGAAATCGTTCTCCGAGCCGGTCTGCACCTTGAAGCGGTTCATGGCGATGTACATGGCGGTTCCTCTCGTGCGGATGTTGATGATTGGCGGCTGCAGCGTTTGTTCTGCGCACATTCAAAATGGGCCGATTTCGGTCTCGAACTCCAAATTTGCGCTTGCTGCCTGTGGTGGAATTGGAGGGAAGGGGGCTGCCTTGCGGACAATGCCAAGCGCCGCCTGATCGAAAGCCGCCGACCCTGAGGTCTCCAGGATGCGCAACTCGTTTATGTTGCCCTTCCTGCCTATGACGAAGGTGACAACCGCATTGTTGCGTGCCGCCAGCTGTAGGGAAGGCGGGAGGGTGCGATTGACGCTGCCGAGTTTTCTAAAAACATCGCCGCGGTAATTGTCTTCCGCGGCCGTGCCTGCCTCTTTTTGCCTTTTGCCCTTGCTGGCTGCTTGCGCCGACCGGTCCTCGCCATTCGCCGTGCCGCGCTTCTCATCCGCCGTCTTTGAAGGGGCAGCTGCCGACGTTGGCCTGGCGCTGGGGATCGGTGGCTGCTTTGGAACGGCGACAGGCACTTCGGCGCTCTCGGCCTGCACGATCGGCTGCGCCGGCGTTTCGGCCTTGGGAGCCACGCTCTGGTCATCGGGGCGAGGGGCGCCGGCCACCAATATGTCGGGCGTCACCGTCTGCTGTTTGGCAGGTTCCGGCAAAGGCTTGAGCGGCTTTGCTGCGTCCTTCGCGGGTTGCGAAGGCTCTGTTGGCGGCGTTGGCTTGGGCGGCGTTGCCGGCTGTGGTTTGGCGGGTTGCGGGTTCGGCACCAGTGCAACGTTTATTGCCGTCGGGTCCTTGTCCAGCGCGCTGCCGACCACGTTGGTGCCCGACTGTTCACTGCCTTCCGGCTGCTCGGCATCTTGGAAACTGGAAGTCCCCGTAGGGGAGATCAGAAAGGCCGCTGCCACCGCGGCATGGAGCAGGCAGGAGACGACGATCGCCGCCGTCCACTTGCGGTTCCAGGCCGATGGCCGCGGTAGCGCGAGCGGCTCGGTTGGCTCTATCGCCAGCTCGGCGCTGGCTTCGGGGAGGGGACTGATATCCTGCATGTCTCGCCGCGAGACCTGCAGCGACAAGAGCAGAATTGTCAAATCAAGATCGTTCGCTCGCAGCGGCAGTCGGCAGTGGCCGGCAACTGGCCACGCCGCATTGTTTTGCAGGAATGCGGGATGCAGTCCCACCTTAGACTCCGAAAGCGATCCCGGTCTTGGTGTCCGTCTTCAGCTTGCGCATGCAGGCGTTCGGTTCGACGCCGGTACCGGTGCATTCGGTCGCGCTGTTGATCAGCACGCGGCTGACTTTCGAGCACTCGGTGCCGGCCAGATCGAAACGCGTCACCTTGGTCTTGCCCGCCGGCAATTCCTTGAAATCGAGCACGGTCAGCCGGTCGACGACGCCTGCCTCGTTGAACAAGGCGATCTCGAACGCAGCCTTGGACAGGTCGGCGCCGAGATTGTTGTTGACCACGAACGTCAGGCGGCAACCCTTGTCGGAAGGTTGCGCACCATTGAGTTCTAGGGTGAGTGCGGGGACCGGCGCGGACTCTTGTGCCCACGCCGGAACCATCGCAAGCGACATCGCCAGCATCGAGGTCAGCAGACGAAGGGATGTCATCAAGCTCGTCATGGTCATCAGCCTCCAAATCGCATCGTCGCCGCCAGCTTCAGGGTGACGCCGGGCTCGTAGGCCGCGAAGACCGGCTGCGGCGGCTGGCCGGCCGTGGTCAGGTTGAGCGGGTTGGCGTATTTGACATCGAACAGATTGTCGGCGCGGAAATCAATCTTCAAATTGTCCGTCGCCTGGTAGCTGGCAAAAGCATTGACCAGCGTGTAGTCCTCGGCGATCGGGTTGCCCTTGGGCTTGCCATTGTATTGCACTTCGCCGCCCACGGTTAGCTTGTCCTCGAGGAAGCGCAAGCCGAGCTGCGCGGTGACCTGGGATGAGGGGATGGTCAGCAGATCGGCCCGAACGTCCCTGTAGGAAATGGTATGACCATTGGTGATTGAGGCCGAAAGCCCGGCATAGCCCCATCCGGCATCATAGACGCCCTCAAGTTCGAAGCCGTCGATCTTGGCCTTGGCAAAATTCTGGTACTGGAAGCATATCGGGATACCGGGTCCGCTCGGGCAGCCGGCTGTCGGGTCAAACCGCGACAGGGTAACGCCATCGATGTAGTCTTCGACATCGTTGTTGAAATAGGCTGCCTTGATGCGCAGCGCATCGTCGGCTTCGAGGATATCATTCTGCTTGTAGTTGACGCCGAATTCGACGGTCTTTCCGGTTTCCGGCCGCAGATTGGGATTGGGCAGGAACGGGAAGGTGACACCCGCCGGATGGCGACCGCTGATCAGTGTTTCCGACAGGGAGGGTGACCGGTATCCTTCCGCATAGGTGCCGTAGAATTGCAGGCCGGCAAGGCTGGCGCTGTCGAAAGGCGAGACGCCGACGGTGATGCGCGGCGACAACCGGTCCCCCGACGTTTCGTGTGTGTCATCCTTGAGGCTGTAATTGTCGTAACGCAGCCCGGCGATGACTTCGAGCCACTCCCAGGTGAGCTTGTCCTGGACATAGGCGCCGGAGACGTTCCGCTTACCGGAAGGCGTATAGAAGCTGTCGCCACCGGCCGTGCCGCCGGTCTCGACGTTATCGCCGGCCCAGTCGCCGCCATAGGTCAGTTCGTGCGCGATTCCCGCGGTCTCGAATCTGGACGTGTTCCAAATGTCGATGCTGGTCGTGCCGATGTCGAATGTCGATGTCGAGCCAGCCGGCAAAACAACTGGAAGGCCGGTGCTCGGATCAAACCGGTTGAGAGGCACGAGGCTGGTCAGATCGAGATTGGTCTTGTTGTAGGAGGTGTTGATATGGAGATCGAGCCAGCTCTTGTCCTCATCCGTAATGTTGTAGCGGGCGGTGAAGGTGTTCGACTTCAGGTCGACGTCATTGACCGGCACGCCGCCGCTGATCTCGTTCCAGCCGTCGCTCGAGCCGACCCAACCGAGCTTCAGTTCGCTGTTGTCGGTCGGGCGGATGGTGGTCTTGAGCAGACCGCTCAGCACATCGAAGCCGGTGCCCTTGACCGTGTCGCCACCGCCATCCTTGTAGTCGTCATAGTTGCGGTAGACGATGTTGCCGAGCACATCCCAGTTCTCGTTGAGGCGGTAGGCACCGGATGCGCTTGTTGTCCAGCCCTTGCCGTTGCTCTCATAGCGTCCCGTGACGGAGCCGGCCCATGTTTCTTCCGGCTTGAGGAAATCCCCGGCGTCCTTGGTATCGAAGAAGACAACGCCGCCGATGGCGCCCGAGCCGTAGGTGTTGGCGACAGGACCGCGGATCACGTCGACGGATTTGACGAGTTCGGGGTCGATGTAGAAGGTCGACTGCGTGCCGTGGTCTGAGCGCTGGAAATTCTGGCGCGCGCCGTCGACAATGACCGCGACGCGGCCGAAATCCTGCAAGCCGCGGATGTTGATGCTGGTGCTGACACGCCTGGCGTCGGCCTGCGCGGCGACACCGGGCACGCCGAGCAGCATCTCGTTCGGCGTCGTCGCCATGCGGCGGTCGAGCTGTTCCTGGCCGACATGGCTGGTCGATGCCAGCGATTCGATCGCCGTTTCGCCGGTGCGGCTGATGACGAGGATCTTGTCGAGCAGCGTTGCGCCCGCTTGTGCCGCCTTTTCTTCGTCGGCCTTCTTCGTTTGATCTGTCTGCTGGTCCGCCGGCTGCGCCGCCTGCTGAGCGTTGGCCAGCTGCGCCGACAAGGCGATCGCCGCCACGCTTGCCAGCAAAGCCGCTGCGCCGTTCGCCGCCGACCGGCCGCGCCATTCCCAAGTCACAAACCCCATGCCCCAACTCCAAAGTCCAGGTTTCATGCTGGCTGGCCCGGGGCTGGCTGGCATTTTTGATCATGTCCGGGGTCTTAAATGTTGACTCATTTAATCCGGTATTGCACTGACTAGTAAACATGATTATTCAAGTCAAGAAATGAATCGGATTACGCAACGCCTAGCCAGACGCCCGGCACAGGAAAGGGATCCATCCAGATGAACACCCACAATCCCAACGATTTTCGCTATCGCGTCCGCCGTTCCGACGATGCCTCCGCCCGTTTCGACCGGGTTCCGCTGGCGGTGCGAACCCTGTCCAGCAACACCCTGTTCCAGGGCGAGCACGAGATCGGCATCGAGCATCATGGCGCGCTCTATCGGCTGAAGATCACCCGCCAGGGCAAGCTCATTCTCAACAAGTAAGGCAAGGCCACAGGGACCAAGACATGGACCAGCGCGTAAAACCCGCCCCGCATGAAATCCGGCGGGCACGGACAGACAATCCGAAGACGCGCGAGCGTGATCTCGCCGCCCAGCTCGGCATTTCGGAGGCCGAGCTGGTCGCAGCCCACTGCGGCGACGGCGTCGTCCGTGTCGAGCCACGCGTCAACGATCTTTTGACCGGTCTCGAAGCCGTCGGCGAGGTCATGGCGCTGACCCGCAATGAAAGCGCGGTGCACGAGAAGATCGGCGTCTATGACAAAGTCGTCACCGGCAACCACAATGCCATGGTGCTTGGCGAAAACATCGACCTGCGCATCTTCCCGAAGGTCTGGGCACACGGCTTTGCCGTCGAGAAGCGAGACGGCGACGAAATCCGCCGCAGCCTGCAGTTTTTCGATGCGGCGGGCGAGGCCGTGCACAAGGTGCATTTGCGTCCGGCCTCCAGCCTCTATGCCTATCAGAAACTGGTTGCCGCGCTCGAATCGTCCAATCAGGAGCCGACGGTCGACATTTCAGGACCACTCCCCGATGACGAGATCCATGGCGACGAAGCGAGCGCCAATCTCGACGATCTGCGCGACCGCTGGAGCCGGCTGACCGACGTGCACCAGTTCTTCGGCATGCTGAAGACGCTGAAGCTGAGCCGCCGGCAGGCGGTCCGCCTGGTCGGGCAAGACTATGCCTGGCAACTCGACAATGATGGCGTCCGTGCCATGTTCCATCACGCCGCGGAGGGCGAGATGCCGATCATGTGCTTTGTGGGAAACCGCGGATGCATCCAGATCCATTCCGGTCCGATCAAGTCGATCAAGCCGATGGGGCCATGGATCAACGTGCTGGACGAAACCTTCCACCTGCATTTGCGGACCGACCACATCCAGGAGGTCTGGGCGGTGCGCAAGCCGACCAAGGACGGTCATGTCACCTCGCTTGAGGTCTATGACGCCGACGGCAAGATGTTCATCCAGTTCTTCGGCAAGCGTCATGAAGGCGAAAGCGAGCGGGACGACTGGCGCTTCCTGGCGGAAAACCTGCCGCGCATCCCAAGCCCGACCGCAGCCTGAGGAAAATGCGATGCGTTTTTTCCCAAGATTGTCGACCGTGCGCGGATCTATTTTCGGGCCGGTGATCGGTCTCTCCATGGCTGTTATCGCACTGCAATCCGCCAGCGCCATGGAAGGCACGGCCGTGTTTGCCGATCCTTCGAAAATCGTGGCCGTTGGCGGCTCGATCACCGAGATCGTCTATGCGCTCGGCGAGGAAAAGCATCTGGTGGCTCGCGATTCCACCAGCCGGTACCCAAAGGCGGCGCTTGAGCTGCCCGATGTCGGCTACATGCGCGGGCTGTCGCCGGAGGGGGTGCTGTCGGTTAACCCGACCGGCATCCTGGCGCTGCATGGCAGCGGTCCCAAGCAAGCCGTCGATGTCTTGAAGAAGACGAGCGTCCCGTTCATCGAAGTGCCCGAGCACTATAGCCACGAAGGCATCCTCGAAAAGGTCCGTATCGTCGGCAAGGCGCTCGGCGTCGATGCCAAGGCCGAGGTGCTCGCCGGGGAGCTCGATGCCAAGCTCACGGCAGCTGAGAAGCAGACGGCGTCGATCAAGGAGCGCAAGCGCATCCTGTTCGTGCTGTCGATACAGGGCGGCAAGATCCTGGCGGCCGGCAGCGAGACCGCGGCCGACGGTATGGTCAAGCTGGCTGGCGGCGTCAACGCGGTCGAGGGCTTTTCCGGCTACAAGCAAATGTCCGACGAGGCGATCATAACCGCCAGACCGGACGTGATCCTGATGATGAGCAATGCCGGGCCTCCGGTGTCGGACGACGAACTGTTCGGCAATCCGTCGATCGCCTCGACGCCGGCCGGAACGGCGCGCAAGCTGATCCGCATCGACGGTGCCTATCTGCTCGGCTTCGGGCCACGCACGGCCGATGCCATCCACGACCTCGCTGTCTCGCTTTATGGCGGGCAGGTCACGGACTGAACGGGCGGATCATGGTCGATCAATCGATCGCCGGCCCGGTGATGGCAAGCGTATCCGAAGGCGACCGGTCGGGCCGCGCCCGCATCGTCATCCTTCTGCTGTGCCTGGGGCTCGCGGCTGCCATTTTTCTGTCGCTGACATCGGGGGCTTCGGACGCTTCGGCCGTCAACGTCATTGGCGACTGGCTGTTCGGCACAGTGCCTGATGACGCCGCGGTGAGCGCCCGCGACAGCCTGATTGTCTACGACATCCGCCTGCCGCGCATCATTCTCGGCATGCTGGTCGGCGCGGCGCTCGCGGTCTCCGGCGCGGTCATGCAGGGACTGTTCCGCAATCCGCTGGCCGACCCCGGCCTGATCGGCGTCTCGGCCGGCTCCAGCCTCGGCGCGGTTGCCGTCATCGTGCTCGGCGCCACGATATTGGCTCCGGTGACCGTCTTGCTCGGCACGCTCGCATTGCCGCTGGCGGCCTTCTGTGGCGGGCTCGCCACCACGCTGGTGCTTTATCAGGTCGCGACGCGGCGGGGGCAAACCTCGGTTGCCACAATGCTGCTTGCCGGCATCGCGCTGGCGGCGCTCGCCATGGCGCTGACCGGCATCCTCATCTTCATGGCCGACGATCGCCAGTTGCGCGACCTGACCTTCTGGCAACTCGGATCGCTCGGTGGCGCGACCTGGGCGAAGATCGCGTCGGTAGGGCCGATCATCGTGCTGGCGCTGGCGGCGATGCCGTTCCTGGCACGCGGCCTCAACGCGCTGGCGCTTGGCGAGGCGACCGCCGGTCATCTCGGCATTCCGGTGCAGCGGTTGAAATACACGGCTATCGTCGGCGTCTCTGCCGCGGTCGGCGCATCCGTCGCCGTCAGCGGCGGCATCGGCTTCGTCGGCATCGTGGTGCCGCATCTGCTGCGCCTGCTGATTGGTCCGGACAATCGCTATCTGCTGCCGGCGTCGGCGCTGCTCGGCGCCTCGCTGCTGCTTCTGGCCGATGCGGTCGCACGCACCATCGTTGCGCCGGCCGAACTGCCGATAGGCATCGTCACCGCGATAGCGGGCGCGCCGTTTTTCCTTTGGATCCTGCTGCGCAAGCGCGGCGTGGTTGATTTGTGAGGCTTGATGATCGAGGCCAAGGATGTTTCGGTTGATATCGCCGGCAAGCCTATCGTCAGTGGTGTCGATTTCCACGCGCGGCCCGGCGAGATCGCCGCCATCGTCGGCCCCAATGGTTCGGGCAAGACGACCTTCCTCAAAGCACTCTCCGGCGAACTCGCCTATACCGGGCGCGTTGCCCTCAACGGCCGAGATCTCTCGACGATGAAGCCGGTCGAGGTGGCCGTCCATCGCGCTGTGCTGCCGCAGGCGACGACGCTGTCGTTCCCGTTCACCGTGCGGGAAGTGGTCAAGCTTGGCCTTGTCGGCGGCCGCTCAGGCGTCCTGCCGGGCGAGGATGCGCGGCTGCCGGAACGGGCGCTGGCGCGTGTCGATCTCGACGGCTTTGCCGGCCGTTTCTACCAGGAGCTTTCGGGCGGCGAGCAACAGCGCGTTCAGCTCGCACGCGTGCTGTGCCAGGTCTGGGCGCCGGTGCTCGACGGCAAGCCGCGCTTTCTGTTCCTCGACGAGCCGGTTTCCAGTCTCGACATCAAGCACCAGCTGATCATCATGAACATTGCCCGCGACTTCGCCAGAAGGGGCGGCGGCGTGGTCGCCATCCTGCACGACCTCAATCTGACGGCCATGTATGCCGACCGGATCTTCGTCATGCATCGCGGCCGGCTCGCCGCCACCGGGTCGCCGCGGGATGTGCTGAGCGATGACCTGATCGAAAAAGTGTTCGACTGCCGGCTCAGGGTCGGCGTGCTGCCGGCCGGCAATATGCCGTTCGTGCTGCCTCAGTCAGCAGCTTAATTTATTGCAAACCTAGCCCGCGCCCCTGGCTGGGCTAGGCAGCCGGGGCGCGGCGCTCCAACATGTCGATGCCGAGCAGGTTGCGCACATTCGGCCGCGCCGCTACCAGATCGGCGATCGTGTAGCGGGCGAGCACGGCGAAGAACGCGTTCAGCGCCTCGCGCAGCGCCGAGTTCAGCGCGCAGCTGTCGACCAGCGGGCATTCGGCGGCATCGTTCTCGAAGCATTCGGCCATGGCGAAGCTCTCTTCTGTCACGCGCACGACATCGAACAGGCTGATGGCTTCGGCGGCACGGCCAAGCTTGACGCCGCCATTCCTGCCCCGCACGGTCTGGACAAGGCCGTGCTCGACCAGGGGCTGCAGGATCTTGAACAGGAAAAGCTCCGACACCGAATACGCGGCCGCGATCTCCGGGATGCGGCTCAATCGGTCATCATTGGCCGCGCAATACATCAAGATGCGCATGGCATAATTGGTCTGGCGCGTAAGCCGCATTTTGTCCTCACAAGGCACTGGTGCGGTGCAACCACGCCAGATCTGGAAATTCTTGCTGATGCGGCTTTGACCCGAATTTCCGGATTCGCCACATTGGCTCGGGCGGAATATGGCCTATACCTTGGAATAATTCCAGACTAGCTTCGTGCGATAGATGAATTTTCTCCTCAACTTTGTGTGCGCAGCCGGAGAAGATGCCGGACGAAACCCGCTGTCGCGGGTATTTCGGCGCTCGGAACACTAAATAGGCTGAGATCGACGAGGAGCGGCTCACCCATGTCACAATCGGCTTCGCCCCTGGCGCCGGTCCGTTTCGATGCCGAAGCGGATGCCAAGCTTTCCGCGTTGCGGCGGACGAAATTCCTCGCGGCCGCCGCGCTGGCGCTTTGCGTGGCGGTGTTTGCGCTCGCCAAATCGTTCGAGCACATCCACCCGTGGCTCGGCTTCGTCGCTGCCTTTGCCGAGGCGGCGACCATCGGCGGGCTGGCCGACTGGTACGCGGTGGTGGCGCTGTTCAGGCGACCTCTGGGGCTGCCGATCCCGCACACCGCCATCATACCCGAGAACCAGAACCGCATCGCCGACAATCTCGGCCGCTTCATCGAGGTCAACTTCCTGGCGCCTGAACCGGTGCGTGAAAAGCTCGCCGAGGTCGATTTCTCGGCACTCGTCGCCGACTGGCTGGCCGATGCGGAGCGCGCCGCCGGCCTGTCGCGCTTCGTCGTGCGGCTGGTGCCGCAGACGCTGGCGGCGATAGAGCAATCCGGCCTGCGCGGCTTCGTCACCAGCCGCATGCTCGAACAGATTGAAAAGGTGCCGCTGGCGCCGCTGGCCGCCGAGCTGTTGTCAGCGCTTACCGACGACCGCCGCCACCAGAAACTGTTCGACGAGTTCACCAAGGTGATCGGCAGGTTCCTCAATGACGAACAGGCGCTGGCGACGATGCGCGAGAAGATCCGCGAGGAACTGCCGTCGCTGTTCAACCTGTTCCGCGCCGACGCCTATCTCCTGAAGAAGATCGTCGCCTCGGCCGGTTCGCTGCTCGACGAGGTGAGGGCCGATCCCGATCACCCGATGCGCGCCGAATTCGACCATTTCGCTCAAGGCTTCATCGAAAAGCTGAGGACATCGAAGCAATACGCCAAACGTGCCGAGAAGCTGAAGCGCGATTTCCTGGCCCGGCCGGAAGTCAGGGGATTGGCCGGCGACATGTGGGCAAGCCTCAGCCAGTTCATCGAGCAGGACGCCAAGGCGCCGAATTCGGTTGTCCGCGCGCATCTTGCCAACATGTTCGTCGAGGTCGGCCGCCATCTTGCCGGCGATGCGCAGATCCGGGCCGACATGAACCAGGGGTTCGTGGTGGCGCTGGCGTCGTTCGTGGAGAGCCAGAAGGCCGGCGTGTCGACATTCATCGCCGACCAGGTCAAGCGCTGGGACCTTGCCCAGCTGACGCGGCTGATCGAGATGAACATCGGCAAGGACCTGCAATACATCCGCTTCAACGGCATGATCATCGGCGGCCTCGCCGGTGTCGTGCTCTATGTGGCCGAGCGGCTGTTCCTCGTGAATTGATGCGCGGCCCGATTGGCGCTCATTCCTCCGCGTTCATGGACTCGCGGCATGCGAGTGCTATTCTCCCGCCGAGGGTGCCCGCATCATGCGGCAAAGGGGAGCAAACGAGCATGGCAAAACAACCGGAATCCGATTCTTTCATGGACATGTTCGGCAGGTTCGGCCGCGACCTGAAGGTGCCCAATGTCGATGTCGAGGCGATCCTCGCCCATCATCGCAAGAACATCGAAGCGCTGGAGAAATCGGCACGAGCCGGTGCCGCCGGCGCCACCTCGCTGTTGTCCCGGCAGCGCGAGATGCTGCAGGATACGCTGCGCGAGGTCACCGATATCGCGCAAAGCTACAGGGCGCCGGGCAATCCGCAGGAACTGATGGCCAAACGGAGGGAGTTTGCCAGGAAGTCCTTCGAGGCCGCGTTGAAGAATGCGGGCGAAGTGGCTGAACTGGTCAAGAAATCCGGTGCCGAATCGGTCGACATCCTGCGCACCCGCATCAAGGAGGCGATGGAGGAAATCCGCGCCGGCTACGAGAAGAAGTAGCGGATGTGGCCGGGGCCGGCTCATTGCTGCCGACAGCGCCCTGAAGCCCGGAAAGCCCGATTTGACCTGCGACTGCGCCGGCGGCGTGGCACGATTGCGGCCGAAATCGACGGAACGGATTCGCGCAGAGCGAATTGACAGAGGCCGTCAGTTCGTGGTCCGGAGGCTCTGGAAGCGATCGGGAAACCAGGAATGAACGAAATACGGCCTAAAACGCCGCCTACCTACGAGCAGTTGAGGACGATGGCCGGGCTGGAACTCGGCGTGTCGGAGTGGACGACGGTCGACCAGAACCGCATCGACCAGTTCGCTGAATGCACCGGCGACCATCAATGGATTCATGTCGACCCTGAAAGGGCGCGGCGGCAAAGCCCGTTCCGCACGACGATCGCGCATGGCTATCTGACGCTGTCGATCATCGGCGCACTGGCGCTCGGCATGGGCATCGTGCCCGAGAATACGCAGGCCGCCTTCAATTATGGCTTCGACAAGGTACGCTTCCTGGCACCGGTCAAGGTCGGTGCCCGCATCAGACTGCGCATCACGCTGCTGTCCATGGAGGACAGGGGCCCCGGCCAGTATCTGATGAAGGCCGCCAACACGGTCGAGATCGAAGGCGAGGAAAAGCCTGCTTTGATGGCCGAAACGCTGGTCATGCTTTATGAACGCCGCAAGCGGGCAGGGGCGTGAGAGGCTGTTCACCTGGAGCGCAAAATCAGAGGTCTTGTGATACTTCCACCAGCCTCTGCCGCTTGAACTCGGCGCGGGCCGAGAGCAGTGCGAGGAACAGTGCAGCCAGCGCCAGCACCGTGGCCGTCTGAAATGTGACCTGCATTCCCCGTGCTGCGGCCTCGGAACTCAGAAGTCCAATGCCTTCCTGCCCTTTGGCCGATGCGACGGCGAATATGGCGCCCATCACCGATGCGCCGGTGATCAGCCCGAGATTGCGCGAAAGGTTGAGCAGGCCGGAAACGACGCCGCGCTGGCCGGCGCCGACACCGGTCATGACGGCTGCATTGTTGGATGTCTGGAACAGGGCATAGCCGATGCAGGTGACGGTGATCGCAACGACATAGCCGGCAATGCCGAGTCTGGTCACGGCGAGCGACAGCAGGAACGTGCCTGTCGCGAGGCTGAGCAGGCCTGCGACCATCATCCTGTGGGCGCCGAAGCGGTCGGCCAGGCGTCCGGCCACCAGCGCCGACAAGGTCGAGACGAGCGGCCCGGTCGACAGCGCGAGGCCGACCATTGCGGCATCGAGCCCAAGTCCTCGCGACAGGTAGAACGGGGCCACCACCAGGGTCGCCATCATCACCGTGGCGACGACGAGGCTCATGGCGAGACTGGCGCTCAGTTGGAGGTCGCGGAAGCTGGCAAGCTGGATCAAGGGGTTTTTCACTCTCGCCTGCGCGGCGGCGAAGAGAAACACGCCGATGCCGGCAGCTATCAGCAGGCTGATGTTGAGTGCGCCGAAATTGCCTCGGCCAAACGTCATGGCCAGTGCATAGGCGGCCAGCGTCAAGGCCAGCAAGGCGGTGCCCACGACATCGAACGTGCCTCGGTCGACCTGCTGCGCTGTCTTGCTGTGTGCCGGCAGGGCACGCCAGGCGAGAGCGAAGGTGAGCACACCCAGCGGGACATTGACGAGGAAGATCGCTCGCCAGCCGAAGCCGGCGATCAAAAGGCCGCCGAGCGAAGGGCCAAGTGTCGTGCCGATCGCGGACATGGCGCCGAGCAGGCCCATGGCGCTGCCAATTCTGTCTTTGGTCACGGTTTCGGCGACAAAGGCCAGCGTCAGCGCCATCATCAGCGCCGCGCCAAGTCCCTGCACGGCGCGTGCGGCAATCAGCAGCCAGAGTGTCGGCGCCAGGCCGCAGAGCACCGATGCCGATGTGAACAGCGCGATGCCGCCAAGCAGCAACGGCCTGCGCCCGAACATGTCGGCCAGCCGTCCGGCGCTGACGATCAGTGTGGTGATGGCGAGCAGATAGGCCAGAACCACCCATTGCACGGACTGGAACGTCGCGTCGAAATCCTGCATCAGCGACGGTAGCCCGACGCTGGCAATGCTGGTTCCCAACGACGACAGCAGCGTGGCGAGCGACAGGCTTGCCAGCGCCCAGCGGGCGGATTGCATCCGTGGCGGCGCCGATGCGCGCCCGTCCAGATTTTGCTCGGCAATTGCCACGGCGATCCCCTTCCATCAGTCCATAACCGGAACTGCTGGAGATCTAGTCCCTTGGCAGATGTGGCGGAAGGCGCAGCGTTTGCATCTTACTCGTGCGTTTGGCGCCATATCATGCCATGATCCGCCGATGACATCGCCCGATCTCAATCTGCTGTTCGCTCTCGACGTCCTGCTGACCGAAGGCAGCGTGGCGCGCGCCGCCAACCGCCTGCGCCTCAGCCCCTCGGCGATGAGTCGGACGCTGGCGCGGCTGCGCCAGGCGACGGGCGATCCGCTGCTGGTTCGCTCCGGTCGCGGCTTGGTGGCGACGCCGCGTGCGGAAGAACTGCGACAACAGGCTGGTCGTGTCGTCCAGGATGCGGAGGCGCTGCTGCGTCCTGCCACCTTGCTCGATCTCCCGAGCCTGGACAGGGTCTTCACGCTGCGCACCAATGAGAGCTTCGTCGAAGAGTTCGCCCCTCGTCTCGTTGCCCGTATCCAGGCCGATGCGCCCGGCGTGCGGCTCCGCTTTGCACCGAAGTCCGATGGAGACGTCATGTCGCTGCGCGATGTGGCGATCGACCTGGACATAGGCGTCGCTGGCGAGACCGGACCGGAGGTGCGCATCCAGGCATTGCTTCGCGACCGCTTCATCGGCGCCGTGCGAATGGGCCATCCGTTGAGCGAGGGCACGGTGACGCCAGAGCGCTATGCCGCAGGCCGGCACATCAGCGTTTCACGGCGTGGCCGCGAGAAAGGGCCGATCGACGAGGCTTTGAACCGGCTCGGGCTGCAGCGGACAATCGTGTGCATGGTGTCCGGGTTCTCGGCAGCCCTTGCCATGGCCCGCACATCAGACCTGATCGCCAGCGTTCCGGAGCGGCACACCGAGGGCGCACGCGTCGGCATGCACAGTTTTGCCCTGCCTGTTGCCACGGCTGGGGTCACCATCTCCATGCTGTGGCACCCGCGCCTGGATGCCGATCCGGCGCAACGCTGGCTGCGCGACTGCGTGCGGGAGATCTGCGCGGCGTCTCGCTGACAACGATGAGAAGCCTGCGCCAATCGCCCAGGCTTCTCATCTGTCCCGTTTATTCGGTTTGGCGTTTCCGCAAATATCTCAGCGCGCTTAGTGTGAGCGTCGCCATGACCGAACAGTAGCCCACCAGCGGCCACGCCGTGTCTCCATCAAGCAGGATGATGAACAGCGTGCCGAGGATGCCGACGACAAGGCTCTGGATGCAGAAGTAGAGCGCGACGGCGGTTCCCGCGACATCGCCGAAGGCCTCGAGTGCGCCGTTCGCGGTGACCGAAACAGTGAAGACGATGCCCACGGCGATGACCCACATCGGGCCGACGAATGTGACGAAGGACGGTGCCGCGAATACCTGTCCGAATGCCAGCAGTGCCGCGCCGAGCAGCAACATCGCCATGCCGCGCGCGACGCTGCCCGCGATGTCCCAGTGTGCAATGAACCTTTTGGCGAAGCGGGTGGTCACGATCATGACCAGTGCCGCGGTGGCAAAGGCAAGGCTGAAACCGAGTTGTGAAAAGCCGGCGCGATCCATGAGCACCCGTGGCGCTGTCGAAAAGAACACGAAGAAGGCGCCCATGGCGGCGCTGAAGCCGAGCGTATAGGTCCAGAAGGCTAAGCTGGAGAGAATGGGACGAAACGCCATTCGCCTGTCGTTGCCATTGGTGGGCCGTGTTTCATGCCATCTCGGCCATGCGTTGAGGGTGGCGGCTACCGCCAGACCGCCGAGCGTCAGGAAGATCGCGCGCCAGCCGAGATTGTCGGCGATCAATGCACCGGCAACCGGCCCCAACGCCGGCACGAAGGCCAGCATCGAACTGAACAGGCCGTAGATGACGGCACTTTCAGGCCTCTGCGCATAAACGTCGCGAACCGTTGCAAAGGTCGCAACGAGAATGGCGGATGCACCGATGGCCTGCACGACCCGCAAGGCGACGAACACCATGGCCAGCGAGGTGCAGGCGAGCAGGCCGGAAGCGCCTGCAAATAAAAGCGCGCCGCCGATCAGCACCGGACGCCTGCCGATCCTGTCGGAAATCGGGCCGAAGACGATTTGGCCGAGCCCAAGACAGATCATGTAGAGGCTCAGCGTCAGCTGGATGACATCAGGCGATGTCTTGAGGATTCCCGGCATCGCCGGGACGATCGGGAGGTAGATATCCATGGCCAGCGAGGCCAGGATGTCGAAGGGCGCCATCAGCACCATGGCTGCTGGCAGGGAAGTGGTCCATGTCGGGTTTTTTGGACAAGGCATGATTGAACATCCGCTCAAATGGCTACATTTGGCGGCGATCTGCCGTTCTCACTGAAAATGGGAAATGACGGGCCGCCGCAACAACGAACTGCTGTTGCGGCCTACTTGTCTGCTGACTTGCTGGTTCCCATAACCACTATCCCGGAATGATTGCGCGGACATTCTCTCGAGTGCGCTCGCGGTTCCCTAGCAGCCGAAGGTTGCCCAGGCAACAGGATCAGCTTGATGGGCATCAACGCGCCATCGCAGCTTCGATCACCGTGAAAATCCGCTCGTCCGTGCATTGGGCGACGTTGAAGCGCAGGAAGCGGCTGGCCGTTCCAGACAGGCTGAACGCGTTGCCGGGCGCCAGCACGATGTTGTCGGCCAAAGCGCGGCGGGCCACTTCAGCCGCATCGACGCCATCCGGCAGGCTGCACCACAGGAACAGGCCGGCCGGCTGGTCGATCCAGGGTGAGATACCGATCGCCTTCAGACGAACGCTGGTCTCGCCCATGGCGCGGGCAAGCTTCGCGCGCAGCAAATCCATATGCTTGCGGTAGCTGCCGTCCTTGAGCAGCGTCAGCACCAGTTCGGCCGCGAGCCGGCCGCCGCCGAAGGTAGTGGCGATCTTGAGGTCGGTCAGGGGCTCGATCCAGTCGCGCGGTGCAGCGATGAAGCCGCAGCGAACCGACGCCGAAAGCGTTTTGGAGAAGCTGCCGATGTGGACAACGCGGTTGAGACCATCGAACGCCGCCAGCCTCGGGGCGGGCGCATGTTCGAAATCGGCGAAGATGTCGTCTTCGACGATGGTCAGATCCGATTGGTCGGCGAGCTTGAGCAGCCGATGGGCGGTGACTGGCGACAGCACCGCGCCGGTCGGGTTGTGGATGGCGGAATTGGTGATGTAGAGGCGCGGCCGGTGCTCGGCCAACGCTTGCGCGAATAGATCGATATCCGGCCCCGACGGCGTGTAGGGGACACTGACGACCTTGGCCCGGTGGGCGCGCAACAGAGCGTGGAAGTTGAAGTAGCAGGGGTCGTCGACCAGCACGGTGTCGCCCGGCTCGATCAGGAACCGGCACAACAGGTCGATGGCCTGCGTGCCTGATTCCGTCAGCATGATCTGCCCGGGAGAGGCCTCGATGCCGTGCCCGGCCATACGCCGCGCCAGCAATTGCCGCAGCGGTGGCAGGCCGAGCGGCGTGCCGTAATCGACCAGTGCGATATCGTCGGCACGCGCTACCGTGCGCAGTGCCCGGCGCAGACCTGCCTGCGGCATCCACGAGGCCGGCAGCCAGCCGCAGCCGGGTTTCAGCATGTCGTCGCCGGCCTCCAGGGACTGGCGTGAGATCCAGAGGGGGTCGACCGCGCGGTCGAGGCGAGGACCAATCTCGGCCAGCGACAGCGGCGCCAGCGATCCGGCGGCATAGAATCCGGAGCCCGGCCGCGAGCGGATCGCACCTTCGGCGGCGAGCCGCTCATAGGCTTCGACCACGGTGGATTTGGACACTCGCATGGATTTGGCAAAGGTGCGGATCGACGGCAATTGCGCTCCCGGCGTCAGGCTGCGCGCCGCGATCCGCTGGCGGATCGTCGCCATGACGCCTTCGACCAGCGTTCCGCTGCTCTCGCTTCCTGTTGTCTGTTTGTCCATCCGTACTGCTCTTCTAAGCATGACAGTTGTGTGTAATTGTACCGCATTGTCTCTGGCGATACTACCGGCTCCGCGCGATACGGAGCCGACAAACGGAGCATACGATGGACAAGACCGCGAGCGGCTGGATGAATGGATTCATCGGCGTGTTGATCTTCAGCGGCTCGCTGCCGGCAACGCGCGTGGCGGTCAGGGATTTCGATCCGACATTCCTGACTTCGGCCCGAGCGGCGATTGCCGGACTGCTTGGCCTGGCACTGCTGCTCCTGTTTCGGCAAAAGCGTCCGGAGCGCGGCGACCTGCTGTCGCTGGTGATCGTCGCGCTTGGCGTGGTGGTCGGCTTTCCCTTGCTGACCGCACTGGCGCTCAAGCACGTCACCACGGCCCATTCCATCATCTTCGTCGGCCTGCTGCCGCTGGCCACTGCGATTTTCGGCGTGCTGCGCGGCGGCGATCGGCCGCGCCCGGCGTTCTGGCTGTTTTCATGCATCGGCAGCGCGCTGGTCGCGGGTTTTGCCCTGACGCAGGGCGTGACGGCCTCGCCGGTGGGTGATGGTTTGATGCTGGCCGCCATCATCGCCTGCGGTCTGGGCTATGCCGAGGGTGCCGCGCTGTCACGCAAGCTTGGCGGCTGGCAAGTGATCTGCTGGGCGCTGGTGCTGTCGCTGCCGATCATGCTGGTGCTGACGCTGATGACCATGCCGCCGTCGTTCGACGGCGTCGGCGTCAGTGCGTGGATAGGGCTTGCCTATGTCTCGCTGTTCAGCATGCTGATCGGCTTCGTGTTCTGGTATCGCGGGCTGGCGCAAGGCGGCATCGCCGCGGTCGGGCAGTTGCAGCTGCTGCAGCCATTTTTCGGACTGGCACTGGCAGCGACGCTGCTGCACGAGCAGGTCAGCCCGCTGATGGTGGTCGTCACGCTTGGCGTCGTGCTTTGCGTCGTCGGCGCCAAGCGATTCGCGAAGCAGGAATTGCCACGACGCGCGATCGCCTGACGACGGTACCGTCCTCGCCTAAAACTTCGTGACCACCCCAATACCAATGCCCTCGAAGCCGCCCATCGCCATCAGGGCCGCGGGCGCCTCGTCGAGGCTGATCCTCTTGCCGACCAGCAGTTCGGGCTTCAGCTTGCCGTTGCGGATCATGTCCATCATCGCCTGGTAGCGGTAGGCCTGCATGCCGTGGCTGCCGAGGATTTCGAGTTCAAAGGCGATCACCTTGTCCATCGGCACCTGCGGCCGGGCATGCTCGCCCAGCATCAGGCCGACCTGCACATGGCGGCCGCGCCGGCGCAGATTGGATATCGAATTGAACGAGGTGGTGGGGTGGCCGAGCGCGTCCATCGACATGTGCGCGCCGCCATTGGTGATCTGCTTGACCGCCTTGACCACGTTCGGTGTCGTGGATGCATTGATGGTGGCGACGGCGCCGATCTTTTTGGCGAAATCCAGTTTCTCGTCGGTGAGATCGATGGCGATGACATTGGCGCCCATTGAACTGGCGATCATGATCGCCGACAGGCCGACGCCGCCGCAGCCATGCACCGCGACCCATTCGCCCGGCTTCACCCGGCCCTGGTCGACGATGGCTCGAAACGAGGTGACGAAGCGGCAGCCGAGGCTGGCGGCGGTGGCGAATTCCATCTCGTCGGGCAAGCGCACGAGATTGGTATCGGCGTGTTCGATGGCGACATATTCGGCGAACGAGCCCCAGCCGGTGAAGCCAGGCTGTGTCTGGTGTTCGCAGACCTGGTGATTGCCCGAATTGCACTCGAAGCAGCGGCCGCAGCCGACGGCGAACGGCACGGTGACGCGCTCGCCGGCTTTCCAGCGGGTGACCTGCTTGCCGGCGGCAACAACGACGCCGGCCAGCTCGTGGCCCGGCACATGCGGCAGCGTGATGCCGTCGTCATGACCCATCCAGCCATGCCAGTCGCTGCGGCACAGACCGGTCGCCTCGACCTTGATGACGACGCCATCAGCGGCCGGCTTCGGATCAGGAACGGTCTGGATCCTCGGCGCTTCGCCGAATTTCTCGAAGACGACGGCTTTCATCGGTCACTCCACCCTCTGTGCTGCAGGAAACGATAGCCGATTCCCTGTCTGGTCGAGCAGAAATCGATTCCGCCAGGCCTGTTGGCAGGCAGCAGCTCTTAACCGGTTCCGCGGTTGCGAAAGTCGGCAAGCCGGGTTTCGCCGGGGGCAAGCTGCCGCCCGTCCTCGGCATGTACTTCCAGTCGCTTGATCGGCCGGCTGGTGAGATTGTCGACCATGAAGGTATAGGGTTCGCCCGGTCCGGCGAAGTAGGTTTCGCCCCATTGCCGCAGGGCAACCAGGACATAGAACAGGCCGCGTCCCTTTTGCGTCAGCACATATTCATGATGCGCGCTGCCGTCGGGCGCCGGGACCGTTTCGAGGATGCCATGCGCGACAAGATTGCGCAGCCGCGACGACAGGATGTTCTTGGCGACGCCGAGGCTCTTCTGGAATTCGCCGAAGCGCCGCAAGCCGTCGAAGGCGTCACGCACGATGAGCAGCGACCACCAGTCGCCAATCGCGTCCAGTGGTCGCGCTATGAAGCAATCCGCTTCGTGGTGGCTCGTTCGTTTCACCATGGCAGTCGTCGGTCCAATGCTCTAATTTCGGTTGCAACATAAAACTGTTCCGCCTATCCAGCAAGAGGTTTCAAGTTGAAACCTTTTGTGGAGAGAGACATGAACATGCAGGTGGCGAACAGCGGTGCAACAAGCCTCGAGCAATCCGATGGGCCGCATCGGGTGGCGCCGCCGCCTACGGGATTGTCACGATTGACCGCGCTGATCTTCGCCATCGCCTGCGGCCTGAGCGTCGCCAATATCTATTCGCTCATCCGCTGCTCGACGCCATAGCGCATGATTTTGCTATCGCGCCGGCCTCGGTCGGCATCGTGGTGACGGTCACGCAGATCGGCTATGGGCTCGGCCTGTTCTTCATCGTGCCGCTGGGCGACCTGTTCGATCGCCGCAAGCTGATTGCCGGGCAGGCGATTCTGTCTGCCGTGGCGCTGGTGGCGGTCGGGATCGCGCCCAACGCGGCGATGCTGCTGGCGAGCCTCGCGGTCGTCGGGCTGCTGGCGGTGGTGGTGCAGGTGCTGGTCGCCTTCGCTGCCGACCTCGCTGTAGCATCGGAGCGGGGGCGGGCGGTCGGCACCGTCACCAGCGGCGTCATCCTGGGCATCCTGCTTGCCCGCTTCGCTTCGGGGGTCGTCGCCGATTTCGCCGGCTGGCGCTGGGTTTATCTTGTCTCGGCCATGTTGACGCTCGTCATGGCGATGGTTCTCTACCTGATCCTGCCGCGCCACGAGGCGGAGCGGCCACGCACATCCTATCCACGCCTGCTCGCTTCGGTGCTGCTGCTGTTCGCGCAGGAGCCGCTGCTGCGCGTGCGGGCGGTGCTGGCCATGCTGATCTTCGCCAGCTTCAACGTGCTGTGGGCGCCGCTGGTACTGCCGTTCAGCGTCGCGCCATTTTCACTTTCGCATACCGAGATCGGGCTTTTCGGCCTTGCGGGCGTCGCCGGCGCGCTCGGTGCGCGCTGGACCGGCGGCCTCGTCGATCGTGGATGCGGCCAGTTGGTCACCGGCCTCAGCCTGCTGCTGATGATGGCGGCTTGGCTGCCGATCGCCTTCATGGGCATGTCTCTGTGGTTGCTCGTCGCCGGCATAGTCATGCTGGATCTGGCGATCCAGGCCGTCCACGTCACCAACCAGAGCCTGATCTTCGCCCGGCGGCCGGATGCGCGCAGCCGACTGGTTGGCGGCTACATGATCTTCTACTCGGTCGGCAGCGCCCTGGGCTCCATCGCCTCGACCATGGCTTATGGTGCAATGGGCTGGAATGGCGTCTGTGTGCTTGGCGCCGGCATCGGCCTGTTGGCGCTGCTGTTCTGGGCGTTGACGCTGCGCGTCGGCAGATAAGCCTATGGCCACGGCGCGGTGTCGAGAAGCGGCTGCCAGGCTCGGAACCAGTCGCTCGCCTCGGCCTGCCACGGCCAGATGCCGTCCACAGTGGGATAGATCAGCTGGAGAACACCGAAATCCAGGCCGTCGTAGAACCAGAGGTCCCAGCCGAAATGCTCGCGATAGTGTTCGATATGAACGGCGCCGAATTGACAGTCGAAACCTTCGATAAAACCGGACGATCGCTGCCCTGGTTGGAAAACCTCGCCGGAGCGGACGCGGCTGCAATACTCGTTGATGATGAACTGGGAGATTTCCGGCTTCAGGCCGATGACGATGAGTTCCGGCGCCTTGAAGTTGTGCTCTATTCCAACCGAATAGGTGAAAGGCGGATCGTCGCCTTCCTCCAGCACATGCAAGATGTGGCAGCCATAAGCCTCTATATCGGCCAGCGCCTTGGCTTCACCTGGGTCGGTGGCTTTTCTACTCGGCATCGATCTGGTTCCGGGGCGCGGCTTTCTGGAAGGCCGGCAGCGCCATGCAGGCGGCATTGATGCGCGCGATCGTCGGGTAGGGGGTCAAGTCGACGCCGAAGCGGGCGTTGCTGGCAATCTGCGCGGCGAGGCAGATGTCGGCCAGGCCCGGCGCGTCGCCATGGCAGAATGTACCCCTCTCCGCCGCCGACGCCATGATCTTTTCAAGCGGCTGAAAGCCCTCGTTCACCCAATGGCGGAACCAGTTGGCGATGTCTTCGTCGCCGGCGCCGAACAGCGTGCGCAGCGAGGTCAGCACGCGCAGATTGTTCACCGGGTGGATGTCGCAGGCGATCATCTGCGCCAGCATTCTCACGCGTGCCCGGCCGGCCGGGTCCTTCGGCAGCAGCGGTGGTTCCGGTTTGGTCTCGTCGAGGAACTCGATGATCGCCAGCGATTGCGTCAGCAGCGTGCCGTCGCCGAGCACCAGCGCCGGCACCAGGCCTTGCGGATTGACCGCGAGATAGGCTGGTTCCAGATGTTCGCCATGGCGCAGATGATGCGGGACATAGTCGTAGCTCAGCCCCTTCATCTCCAGCGCGATCCGCACCCGGTAGGAGGTGGAGGAACGGTAGTAATTATGCAGGACGAGGCCGCTCATGCGCTCACTTCGGCTGGCCGATGGTCACTTCGATGGTGCCGATGCCGTCGACGCCGCCGGTCATCGTGTCGCCGGGGCCAACCGCGCCGACGCCTGCCGGCGTACCGGTGAAGATCAGGTCGCCGGGCTCGAGCTCCATCGCCTCGCTGCAGATCGACACGATATCCGATATTGGCCAGATCAGTTCAGCGAGGTCGGCATCCTGCCTGACCTTGCCGTTGACGGCGAGCCAGATGCGGCCCTTCTGTGGGTGGCCGGATTTCGCCGCGGGGATCAGCGGGCCGCAAGGCGCGGAGCGGTCGAAGGCCTTCGACCAGTCCCACGGACGGGCGGCCTTCTTGGCCTCGTCCTGCAGATCGCGGCGAGTGAGGTCGATGCCGACGCCGTAGCCCCAGACGTGGTCCAGCGCCTTGTCGCGGGCAATGCGGAAGCCGGCTTTGCCGATCGCAGCCACCAATTCGATCTCGTGGTGTAGATCGGCCGTCAGCGGCGGGTAGGGGATAGCGGTGCCGGAATCGACCACCGCGTCGGCCGGCTTGGTAAAGAAGAAGGGCGGATCACGCTCGTCATTGCCGAATTCGCGGGCATGCGCCGCGTAGTTGCGGCCGACGCAGTAGATACGGCGCACCGCGAAACGATCGGACGAGCCCGCAATGGCCACCGATGCGGTTGCGGGCAAGGGAAGGACGAATTCTGTCATGTGGGTCTCTGCTTGGTTGCCGGAACATTCGACCGATTTGGGGGCCTGGACAAGGCGATTTGGTCGAGAAAGTGCCGGCGGCACTTTCCGCCGGAGATGGCGATATACTATTTGGCAATAATCTGGCCATGCTGACGAGGCTATTCTAATCGCCCACGAACTGAAATGAACCCCTATGACCGCAACCCACGATCGCGCCCGGTTCCTGATCATCGACGATCACCCGCTGTTTCGCGAGGCGCTGCACAGCGCCGTGCAGATGGCCTACCCGGAAGTCGACACCGTGGAGGCGCGCTCGATCACCGAGGCGCTGGACCTTCTGGCCGGCGCCAAGCCGTTCGATCTCGCGCTGCTCGACCTCAACATGCCCGACGTGCATGGCTTTGAAGGCCTGCTGCAGCTCCGGACCCGCTATCCGCGCCTGCCGGTGGTCATCGTCTCGGGCTATGAGGAGCCGAAGATCATTTCCGAGGCGCTGTCGTATGGTGTCGCCGGCTTTATCCCGAAATCGGCGCGCAAGAGCGACCTCGCCGCCGCCATACGCTCGGTGATGGAAGGCGCGATCTATGTGCCGGAAACTTATGAAGGCCGCACACCCGACGCTGAAAGCGTCGACCGCGCCGACATGGTGCAGCGCCTGTCGACGCTGACGCCCCAGCAACTGCGCGTGCTGCAGATGCTGCGCCAGGGCCTGCTCAACAAGCAGATCGCCTACGAGCTGCAGGTGGGAGAGACCACCGTGAAAGCGCATGTCTCGGAGATATTGCGCAAGCTCAATGTCTACAGCCGCACGCAGGCGGTGATCGAGGTTTCGAAGCTGGACAATGCGGAGCTGTTTCGGGATCAGGCTGGGTTTTGAGGCTCGCCGTCCCTCATCCAAGTAGGGTTGTCACCACCACGCTCAACACTGGCTGGGCGAACGTGGTAAAAGTGCACTGTCACCGTAATTCGAAAATCGCAACAATTTCGGCCTCTACATCTATTGGTACAGTAGCTCATCCCTCGCCGCATATGCAGCCATCGTTTCTCTAAATAGTCTTATCATACCAAACGCGCCGATAACCATTTGAGCAGCGCCTCGCCTTCCTTTCAGTTTCTCCATTAATATATCCCTCTTCGCAAGAATGTGGCCTTGAGATGCAGCGCTTTTTAGAAATATTTCAGCATCCGGATCAGTCGGTTCATTTTTCTGTATCAAGCGATAGCACCAGTAGGCGGCGGACGGGTTCCGGGTGGAGATTTTTTTAAACAGCTCTAAAGATTCAATATTGTCGCCAATTCTTTGTTTCAACCCAGCAATTCTATAAGTTGCCATTTCGATTCCGCCACTTTCTGCCATCGAATAGTAACTTACCGCCAGATCATCATCGTGACAATCGGTATTACTGTCATAAACTATCCCCAGAGAATACGCCGCCGCCGCTTTCTTGCTCTCATAGTTCATTGCGTCTAAGAGAATTGATATTGCTTTCTCCACTTCACCCTTGTGGAGGGCTTCCTTGGCTTGAACTAAATGCGTGTCGTCATCGGACATAGGTAGCTCCTCTTTCAATCATCACCTTTGCGCTATCAAATGCGTTGACAGTATGCACTATGGGCCGGGAGGACATATTAAGAGTGCACTGTCACCGTAATTGCCGGATCTCACAGTCGCGCCTGGACGATGCCCCTCATAATCACGGCACCGCGTCAGCGCGCATGAGCGTTACCTTCCTTATCCCATCTGCCGTGCCGCTTTTTATGGGGACGCCAAAATTATCAAGCACGTCCTTGCGACTGGATGAAAAGGAATGTCCAAGAGGTCTCGATCCAAATTGTCAAACTACTGCGTGCGGATACGTAATGTATGCGGACTTCCGGAAGATCATCGTCAACTTTTTTTCGGAATTTCCAATATTTAAACGGTGGCGATCTCAAAAGTGACGCCTCCGTCTTTCCAAGTAGTTAAGCATCGAATTGGTTATTGTCTAAGCCAGCAAATGTGCCAGCAGCGCCCTTAGCTGTGCCGGCTTCAGCGGCTTGCGCATCAGTTCGATGCCGCCGGAGCGGGCGGCTTTGGCGACCGCTTCCGAACTGTCGGCGGTGACGATCAGCGCCGGCACGGCGCGGCCGAGATAATCGCGGACTTCGGCGATGGTCGTGGTGCCGAGATCGCCGCCGTCGAGATGCTGGTCGGCAATGACGATGTCGGGCACCCAGTCGGTGTCGCCAAGCATGTCGAGCGCATCGTCGGTCGAGGTCGCGGCCCGCACCAGGCATTGCCAGCGTTCGAGCAGGAAGGTCATGGCCTGCAGCACTTCGATATCGTTCTCGACCAGCAGCACCTTGGTGCCGAACAGGCCATAGCCGCGCGGCCGTTCCATATCGGCAACGCTAGCGATGGCATCGGCTGGCGCACCGATGCCGACGGGAACATCGATGTGGAAGATCGTGCCGCGTCCGACCTTCGACGAGAATGTCACGGGATGGCCGAGCGCGCTGGCCATGCGGCGCACGATGGCAAGCCCGAGCCCGAGACCGCCACCGTCCAGTTCGGCATTGGCCGGCGAGGTGCCGCGATGGAACTCCTCGAATACCGCCTCGCGCTGGTCGTCGGGAATGCCGCAGCCCGTATCGGCGACGTCGATGCGGATGGTGTCGCCGCGATGTCTGGTGCCGACAAGCACGCCGCCCGAGCGTGTATAGCCCAGCGCGTTGGAAAGAATGTTCTGCAGGATGCGGCGCAGCAGCGTGCGGTCGGAGCGGACCACCGCATGGACCGGCCGGAATTTCAGCGACAGGCCTTTCATCTCCGCCACCGGCAGGAAATCCGAGCGAAGCGACGAGAACAGCGCCTCCAGGCTGACATCGCTTATGTCGGGCTGCACCACGCCGGCATCGAGCTTGGAGATGTCGAGCAGGGTTCGCAGCAGGTCCTCCATCGTTTCCAGCGAGCGCTCGACCTGCCGCACCAGTTTCTTGCCCTCGTCACTGGTCTGAACTTCGGCGAGCGCCGAAACCGAGAGATGGGCCGCGTTCAGCGGCTGCAGCACGTCGTGGCTGGCAGCGGCGAGGAAACGGGTTTTCGACAGGTTCGCCAGTTCGGCGTTTTCCTTGGCGGCGCTGAGGTCGATGTTCGACTGCTCCAGCCGGCGCAAGGTCGAGTGCAGTTCCTCGGTGCGGGTGCGCACCCGGTTTTCCAGCGAAATCGCGGTCTGGAACAGCGAAAAGGCGTTGCCTTGCTGGTCCATAGAGCGCTCGACGCGGCTGACCAGTGCCGCGTTGATCTTCTTCAGCTTTTCAAGATCGTTTATGTCCCTCAGCGGCATCTTGTTGCGCCGTCCTATTCCGCCGCCTGGCGCTCGCCGAAGGCGATGCCGGTAAAAGTCTGATTCAGATGCATCGACCGGTACTGTTCGCCATAGGTGCCGAAGCCGATGACATTGTTGACCCGGTAGAGTTCCGAAATCTCGCGAAACACCTGCCGATTGCGCGCGTCGAGCCGGCGCAGCACGCAGTCGAAGCCGAGGATCATGTCGATGCCGCCAAGCCTCTCCTCGACATCGCGCAGGGCGGCGCGCGTCGATTCGACCATGTCCTTTGGTTGGGCGATCGACAGCACGACGCCATCGTCTATGGCGCAGAAGAACGACAGCGAGCCGTCGGCATGCATCTTCTGGATCGATCGGCAATAATATTGGCCGCCCACCTTCACCACCACGGGATGCGAGGCGAAGCTCAGTGGCGTCAGCATCTGCGCGACGATGCCGACGGACGCGGCATATTCCTGCGCTGCATTGGTGGCGTTGAATTCGCGCACGATGCGGTGATCGGGATCGGAAGCCGTCACCACCAGTTTTTCATCGGTGGGAACGAAGTTGTCGGTCTTGAAGACATGGAAGGGAATTTCGGTCGATATCAGCACGATGATGGCGCTGTCGGAGGTGACCTTGCCGTTCGAGATCAGGCGCGTCGTCTCGAATTTCAGATCGTCGCCGGCGGAGCCGCCAAGCAGCGGTATGTCATCGAGGCCCCAGTGGATGGCTGAACTCACCGCTTCTTCGGCATAAGAGAGCCCGTCGATGAAGCAGAGCGCGAAAGTGCCTTTGGTCCGATCGCAACCGAGGCGCGCGCGCAGCGATCGCCGCAGGGTCTCCACCTCGCCGGTGATCCTGTCCATACCCGACGAGGACAGATTTTCGACCATCACGCTAACGGCGGTGAACGCGGTGGACGGAAGCAGCATGGCCAGCACATGACCATCCTCGAGACCTTGCGGCGTGATCTCGCCGGCAGTCGAACAGCCGGCGTGGTGGAGCGCCGGTGCGTGGGTCATGAGCGCCTGGGAAAGGGCGCTGGCTTCGACTAGGCTCTGGGAAAAGAACAGCAGGGCAAAGCCTGCGTCGATGGCGGCTGCTTCCAGTGCGATCGCCTTGGCGAACGCCTCCATGTCGGGCTCGTCCGTGGTGAGCGCCGACAGGCCGCATGCATAGCGCGTCTGTGAATTGGCCAGCGATGTTCTCCGCATTTCCTCCGACGCTTTTTTGTGCGCGGCTGTTTTTAAATGCTTCTGGCGCGCGGGCGTCGACCGACATTGTTGCCTTCAATCGGCGGTTTGGCAATGGGGCCACCGGCACCGCATGTTTGGGCGCGGCCATGACCGAAAGTACAATGTTCCGCGTTTGCGACGTGCTGTTTTTTGTCCGATGTGCGGTGTACGAATAATGCACCACCGAAGCGCGAATACCGCGTCGGCAGCGTGGATACCAAGGTTGATACCCAGGGAGGGACCATGTCGGACGTTTCGTTGATGGTGAACGGAAAGCGGGTCAGCGGTGCTGCCGAGGACCGAACACTTCTGGTTCACTTCCTACGGGAAAATCTCGGTCTTACCGGCACGCATGTCGGTTGCGACACCTCGCAATGCGGTGCCTGCGTCGTCCACGTTGATGGCAAGGCGGTCAAATCCTGTACGATGCTTGCGGTGCAGGCCTCCGGCTCCACCGTGTTGACGATCGAGGGCCTGGCCAATGGCGCCGACCTGCATCCGGTGCAGGCCGCCTTCAAGGAACATCACGGGCTGCAGTGCGGCTTCTGCACGCCGGGCATGATCATGACGGCGACCGACATGATCAGCCGCCACCCCGAAGGGCTCGACGAGGCGACGGTGCGCGCCGAGCTCGACGGCAACATCTGCCGCTGTACCGGCTACCACAACATCGTCAAGGCGATCCTCGCCGCATCGACGACGATGAAGGGGTCGAAGGGTAAGGCGAAACAAGCTGCTTAGGCAAGGGAATAAGGGAGTAGGGCAGTAGGGGAGTAGGGCAAAAAGGCCAACGCAACGAGGCCTCTTTTTCCCTACTCCCTTACTCCCCTACTGCCCTACTCCCATAAATTCCGGAGGAATTTCTGATGGGCATTGAAGGTGTTGGCGCTCGGGTCGCGCGCAAGGAAGACAAACGGTTCATCACGGGCGCCGGCCGCTATGTCGACGACATGGTGGTTCCCGGCATGAAGCACGCCGCGTTCGTGCGCAGTCCGCACGCGCATGCGCAGATCAAGAAGATCGATGTGAAGAAGGCCCAGGGCATGCCCGGGGTCATCGGCGTGCTGACCGGCAAGGAACTCAAGGCCGACGGCATCGGCAATCTCATCTGTGGCTGGATGATCCACTCCAAGGACGGCTCGCCGATGAAGATGGGGGCATGGTCGCCACTGGCGTTCGACCGGGTCCGTTATGTCGGCGACGCCGTCGTCATCGTCGTCGCCGAGACCAAGGGGCAGGCGCGTGATGCCGCCGAGGCGGTCGAGATCACCTACAAGGAGTTGAAGGCCGTCGTCGATGCCTCCAAGGCGATGGACAAGGGTGCGCCGCAGATCCACCCCGAAGCCGACAACAATCTGATCTTCGACTGGGACATCGGCAATGCCGACGACACCGCGGCGGCCTTCGGGAAGGCGGCCCATGTCGTCAAGATGGACATCATCAACAACCGGCTGGTGCCCAACGCCATGGAGCCGCGCGCCGCACTTGGCCATTACGACAAGGCCGAGGATCACTATACCTGCTGGACGACCTCGCAGAATCCGCATGTGGCGCGGCTGGTGATGAGCGCCTTCTACAATGTCGCGCCGGAAAACAAGCTGCGCGTGATCGCGCCCGATGTCGGCGGCGGCTTCGGCTCGAAGATCTACATCTATCCCGAAGAGATCGTCTGCCTGTGGGCGTCAAAGAAGACCGGCGTGCCGGTCAAATGGGTGGCCGACCGGACCGAAAGTTTTCTGACCGACGCGCATGGCCGCGACCATCACACCCATGCTGAAATGGCCTTCGACAAGGACCACAGGATCCTCGGCCTGAAGGTGGAAACCCAAGCCAATCTTGGCGCCTATATGTCGCTGTTTTCATCGGCGACGCCGACCTATCTCTATGCGACGCTGCTGTCGGGCCAGTACAACATCCCGGCCATCCACGCCAATGTGAAGGCGATCTACACCAACACCGCGCCCGTCGATGCCTATCGCGGGGCGGGGCGGCCGGAAGCGACCTTCGTCATGGAGCGCATGATGGAGACGGCGGCCCGCCAGTTCGGCGTTTCGCCGGCTGAGCTGCGGCGCAAGAACTTCGTCACAGCGTTTCCGCATCAGACGCCGGTCATCATGTGCTATGACGCCGGCGACTATGCCGCTTCGCTCGATGCGGCAATGCAGGCGTCGGATTATGCCGGCTTCGCCAAGCGCAAGGCCGCCGCCGCCAACAAGGGGTTGCTGCGCGGCATCGGCATGAGCTGCTACATCGAGGCCTGCGGCATCGCGCCGTCTGCGGCCGTCGGCTCGCTCGGCGCCGGTGTCGGCCTTTGGGAATCGGCGGAAGTGCGCGTCAACGCGGTCGGTACGATCGAGGTGCTGACCGGCTCTCACAGCCACGGCCAGGGCCATGAGACGACCTTCGCGCAACTGGTCAATGAGCGCTTCGGCGTGCCGCTCGATTCGGTCTCGATCGTCCATGGCGACACCGACAAGGTGCAGATGGGCATGGGCACCTATGGCTCGCGCTCGGGTGCGGTCGGCATGTCGGCCATCGTCAAGGCGCTCGACAAGGTCGAGGCCAAGGCCAAGAAGATCGCGGCGCACCTGCTCGAGGCCGACGAAGGCGACATCATCATCGAGAACGGCGCGCTGAAGGTGGCCGGCACCGACAAGAACGTGCCGTGGTTCCAGATGGCGCTGGCCGCCTACACTGCCCACAACCTGCCGGGCGGCATGGAGCCCGGGCTCAAGGAGACGGCGTTCTACGATCCGTCGAATTTCACCTTCCCGGCGGGCTGCTATATCTGCGAGGTCGAGGTCGACCCGGAAACCGGCGTCACCGAGATCGTCCAGTTCGTCGCCGCTGACGATTTCGGCAACATCATCAACCCGATGATCGTCGAGGGCCAGGTGCATGGCGGGCTGGCGCAAGGCATTGGCCAGGCACTGCTCGAAGGCGCCTATTACGACAACAGCGGACAATTGCTGACCGCGAGCTACATGGATTACACCATGCCGCGCGCCGGCGATCTGCCGTCGTTCAAGGTCTCGACCTCGAACACGCCTTGCCCGGGCAATCCGTTGGGGATCAAGGGCTGCGGCGAGGCCGGCGCCATCGGCTCACCGCCGGCGGTGATCAACGCCATCACCGATGCCATCGGCAGCAACGATCTTGCCATGCCGGCTTCGCCGTCCACCGTGTGGGCCGCGATCCGCGCGACGAAACATTGAACGCGAATGGCGAATAGGGAGTAGCGAATAGGGGGAGAACGCGATGTTCGCTACTTCCTGTTCGCTCTTTCACCCAGGGGAGAAAGACAAATGTACGCAGTCAACTATCACCGCGCCGCCTCGGTCGCCGATGCCGCCAAGCTGATCAAGACCGGCGACGCCAAGCTGCTTTCGGGCGGCATGACGCTGATCCCGGCGATGAAGACGCGGCTTGCCGCGCCGTCCGACCTTGTCGACCTGTCGCGGATCACGGAGCTGCAGGGCGTCACGGTGTCGGGCAAGACCGTCGCCATCGGCGCCGCCACCACGCATCACGCTGTTGCCAATGACGAGAAGCTGAAGAAGGTCTGTCCGGCGCTTTCTCATCTGGCATCGCTGATCGGTGATCCGGCGGTGCGCCACAAGGGGACGATCGGCGGCTCGATCGCCAACAACGATCCGGCGGCCGATTATCCGGCGGCGCTGCTGGCGCTGGGCGCCACCATCATCACCAACAAGCGCCAGATATCAGCCGACAAATTCTTCAAAGGCCTGTTCGAAACGTCGTTGAAGGATGGCGAAATCGTCACCGCCGTCACCTTCACCGCGCCGGCCAAGGCGGCCTATGAAAAATTCCGCAATCCGGCATCGCGCTACGCCATCGTCGGCGTGTTCGTGGCCAAGGGCAAGGATGGCGTCAGCGTCGCCGTCACCGGTGCCGGCGACGACGGCGTTTTTCGTTCGAAGGAGATCGAGGCAGCATTAGCCGGGAACTTCGCGGCCTCGGCACTCGAAGGGGTAAAAGTGCCGGCGAAGAATTTGATGACCGACATCCATGCCTCGGCCGACTATCGCGCCAATCTGATCGCGGTGATGGCCAAGCGCGCGGTGGCTGCCGCCAACGCCTGATACGGTCAGTTGTGAACACGGGAGAAGGGGTCATGCGGCCCCTTTTCCTTTTTGGGACGACCTGTAGTTGTCCAATTTTGATGGAATCGCCCCCCGCACCAATCGTTTGCCTGAGCAATTTCTTCCGCCGACACTTCACCTGGAACTGCACCGGCGGCAATCTCGCACTTGCACAAATCCATATTGCACTGCAATATGGATTTGGGCGGGAATGCGAGCTGGGTTCGAAATGTACCGTCGTACCCTTCGCATACCTATTGCGAGAGGATCGGCATGACCGACATTTCCGCGACGCATGTCGTTCCGTCCCGATCCGCCGCCGACAGATCAACCAGAACAAGACTGGCCTATCTCGACGGCTGGCGCGGCCTTTCGATCGCGCTGGTGCTGATCGGCCATTTCTTTCCGGTTCCGGGAATCAATCTTGGCGTGCTGGGCGTCGAATTCTTCTTCGTGCTCAGCGGCCGGCTGATGGGCGAGATCCTGTTCATCGAACGCTACCCGCTGAAAAAATTCTTCAAACGCCGCTTCTCCCGCATCTATCCAGCTCTTCTGGTCTTCGTAGTCGTCGCGATGATCGCGCTGGCCGGCACGTTCATCGCCTTCAAATGGAAGGCGGCGCTGACGGCGCTGACATTCACCTACAACTATGCCGGCATTCTCCTGACGCGGGCAGGGGCGCTCGACCATATCTGGTCGCTCTGCATCGAGGAGCACGCCTACATCATCCTGGCGCTGATCAGCGTCATCGTCTCAAGTCGCTCTCGCGTGGTCGTGCTGCTCCTGGCGCTGGCCTTGCTGGCCATGGCCAATGGCGCGGTTTCGTACTGGGTCTTCGGGATGGACTACGAAACCACTTATTGGCGCACCGACGTGCACATCGCGTCGATCCTGCTGTCGGCTTCGATCTGCCTGCTCAAGGCCGATGGCAGGCTGCCTGCGTTTTTGAGAGGCAAGCATGTGGCCCTGGTGGCAACGTTCTGTGCCGTTGTCCTGTTCCTGGATCAGGTGCCGACGCCGATCCACTATCTCTTCGCGGTGCCGCTGCTGGCGCTGGCCGTCAACGCACTCGATTTCAGCCCACGGTATTTTTCCGGATTGCTGTCCTCCTGGCCGATGGCGACGCTGGGCCTGTGGTCGTACTCGCTCTATCTGTGGCAGCAGCCGTTCTACAAATTCGTCTATGAACAAGGCAGCGCGCCGATCCCGATGCTGGCCGGCGTTTTTGCCTGCGCGCTCTGCAGCTACTACCTCATCGAGCGCCCGGCGCGCGAATGGCTCAACCGCAACTGGTGAATGCCGTCGTGCCCGGCCAGATGATCGCGAGTGCAGGTGGAGTGGATCGCGCTTCATAAGCAGACAATCAATTAATTATCTCTAATATAATTTTTTGGAAAGTAATGACCTGCTTTCGATATAGGCCAGTCTCATTAGACATTGGTCTTATGACGGGCATTCCTTATTGCCTCACCGGCTCACCCTCCTAGTTTGTTCGCAGGACACATCTGAGAAGATGGTTCGAAGACGCATCTGGGAGGATGGAATGGACACGACCGGGGAGAGGGCGGGCGGCTGGCTCGACCGCTCACGCACCGTCGCCGAACCTGGCTTCAGCAGGTGGATGGTGCCGCCAGCGGCGCTCTGCATACACCTTTGCATCGGCCAGGCCTATGCGTTCAGCGTTTTCAACCTGCCGATGTCGAAGTTGGTCGGCATCACCGACTCGGCGCCCGACGACTGGAAGCTGACCGGCCTTGGCTGGATTTTCTCGATCGCGATCCTGTTCCTGGGCATTGCGGCGGCGTTCGGCGGCGGCTGGCTGGATCGTGTCGGGCCGCGCAAAGCCATGGTCGCTTCTGCCTGCTGTTTCGGTGGCGGCTTCATTGTCTCGGCGCTCGGCGTCTATCTGCACCAGTTGTGGATCATCTATCTCGGCTACGGCGTGCTGGGCGGCATCGGTCTCGGCCTCGGCTACATCTCGCCGGTCAAGACGCTGATCACCTGGTTTCCGGACCGGCCGGGCATGGCAACCGGCATGGCGATCATGGGCTTCGGCGGCGGCGCCTTCATCGCCTCGCCGCTGTCGGTTTATCTGATGAAGCTGTTTTCGACGCCTGAGCATATCGGCGTCGCTGAAACCTTCCTCGTGCTGGGCATCGTCTATTTCGTCTTCATGCTGATTGGGGCTGTTATCGTCAGGGTGCCGCCGGAGGGCTGGCGGCCCGCCGGATGGACGCCGCCGGCGGCACAGGATGCGATGGTGACGACGTCCAATGTCCATCTCGACGATGCGTTGAAGACGCCGCAGTTCTGGCTGCTTTGGGGTGTGCTGTGCCTTAACGTCACGGCAGGCATTGGCGTGCTCGGGCAAGCCTCGGCCATGAGCCAGGAGATGTTCCCGGGACGCATCTCGCCGGCCGCTGCTGCCGGTTTCGTCGGCCTGTTGTCGATCTTCAACATGCTCGGCCGCTTCTTCTGGGCCTCGACCAGCGATTATATCGGCCGCAAGACAACCTATGCCATCTTCTTCGCGCTGGGCGTCGTCCTCTATGCGGCGGTGCCTTGGACCGGCCAGACCGGCAGCGTCTTCCTGTTCGTGCTGTTCTACGGGATCATCCTCAGCATGTATGGCGGCGGCTTCGCCACCATTCCCGCCTACCTGCGCGACGTCTTCGGCGTGCGTTACGTCGGCGCCATCCACGGCCGATTGCTGACCGCGTGGTCGGTGGCGGGCGTGCTTGGCCCGGTGCTGGTGAATTATATCAGGCAGTCCCAGATCGACAGCGGCGTGGCGAAGGCCGACGCCTACACGGTCACCATGTACATCATGGCCGGCCTGCTGGTCATCGGCCTCCTGCTCAACCTGATGATGCGGCCGGTCAATGCGCGCTTCCACATGAAGACCGAACCAGCGGTGGCTTAGAGCCAGTTCCATCCCGATAGAATCGGGATGGGCTCTATCGTATTGTTTGAGCATGATCTTTTCCGAAACCGGAGCCCAATTTCGGGATCATGCTCTGAGGAGACCGACCATGGCGCAAGACAACGGCAATTCGATCAAACTGACGCTGGCCTGGCTGCTGGTCGGCATCCCGTTGGTCTGGGGGTTCTGGATGACGCTGGTGAGTGCGACAGCCTTGTTCCAGTAGCCCTGTCTTCAGTTCGATCCGCCTGGCCTCAGACGGAGGTTCGTCTGATGTAATAGCGGACCGCTTTCTTGCCGCCATGGATGACGGCGTCGCCGGCCTCAGTGAAGCCAAGGGCGGCGTGAAAGGCATCCGAGGCAGGGTTCGGCGGGGCGGTGTTGACTTCGCAGGTGACCAGATTGTAGCCGGCGCGCTCAACATGGCCGAACAGATCCTGATAGAGCCGGCGGGCATGGCCGCGGCCGCGCGCATGCGCCGCCACGACGACGCGGTCGACATAGACGAAGCGCTTATAGCGCTCGCGGAACCACAGGAAATTCGGGCTGTCGTAGCGGGCGTCCTGGTCGAAGGTCATGATGAAGGCTTCGAGATCGCCGATGCGCCTGGTGTAAAACGCTTCGCCAAGCAGGAAAGACAGCCGCTCAGCCTCCAGCCACGACAGTTCGGCGGCATGCTCGTTGTTGAGCGCCAGGATCGCCGCTTCGTCTGCGGCCGATACACGGGCTATCGGGGCAGGGGTAGAGGTCATGCCTTGGCTGCCGCAATCGTTGCCGCCACCAGCGGTGTGTCGGTCAGCGTGTTGCGATACTCGCGATCGAGATCGGAACCACCCATGCCGACATGGGGATTGCGGTAGTCCATGGCACTCGGCACATCCTTGAGGGCGGCAAAATGCATTTCGGACAGGCCGGTTTTGCTGCGCACTTCGGCAATGTTGTGCAAATCCAGGCCGCCGCAGCCGAGGATGACGATGCGGTCGCCGGCCTGCCGCACCAGATCCGCCAACAGCGGCAAGCCTTCGACGGCAGTGTCACGCTGGCCGCTGGTCAGCACGCGGCCGACCTTGCTGCGGATCAGCGATTCGAGCGCCTCGGCCGGATCGCGCGTCATGTCGAAGGCGCGATGGCAGGTGACGTTCAAGGGGCCAGCGGCTTGTGTCAGTTCGCTCATGCGCGCCTCATCCATGGTGCCATCGGCGTTCAGGCAGCCAAACACCACGCCGGGCACGCCGAGTTCGCGCAGTGCCGAGACATCGGCCAGCATCGAGGCGTATTCGGTCTCACTGTAGAGAAAATCGCCGCCGCGCGGCCGCACCATGACGTGAAACGGCACGCTTGCCTGCTCGATGGCGGCGCGGACCGTGCCGAGGCTCGGCGTGATGCCGCCTTCGATGAGGCTGGCGCATAATTCGACCCGGTCGGCGCCAGCGGCTTGCGCCGCGAGCAGGCCGTCAATGCCTTCGACACAGATTTCGATCAGCGGCAGGCGGAGAGCTTTGGTCAAGGGGCGATCCAGTCCATGATTTCCCGGCCAGCCCTAGCACCGGGCCGGCTGCTGCGAAAGCGCGAACAGCCTTCCGCCTTCGGGCACAGACTTCGCGGTTATTGGCGCAATTCCGTATTCTTGGCGCCTTGCTCGACCTGATCGATCACCAGAAGCTTCACCTCGACATCACCGATATTGGTGGCCTGATGCCACTGGCCGATCATTTCGATGATGAAATCGCCAGCCTTGTAGGTGTTGCTGATGCCGGTCTCGACATTGGTGACCTTCAGCGTGCCGGCCTGGACATAGGCGTAGCGCGGAAAGGGGTGCCTGTGGACCGGCAAGGTCGCGCCCGACGCGATGTCGTAGCTCGAGACCAGCACCTGCACGTTCTTCTGCGGCAGCGTGATCGGCTGGCCGGACGCGGTCGTCGTGCGCGACGCAAGAGGGGTCACGACGACAGGCGTGCCGCTGCTGTCCAGCGCGTGGGCCGGGTTCGCGGAAAAGGCCACCGCGAGCAGCAGTCCGGACATCAAAATTTTTCGCATGATTCGCTCCACCCCGCCGCCAACATCGCGCAGTGACCGCCAGCACGCAAGGCAGCGCCTTGGGCACCCGCTTCAGCGGACCTCGTACGGTGTGGCGGAATTCCCCGCCGAAGAGCATGGCTCGCTGGATCTGCCTGCCGGCCAGAAAATTTTTTACGCCCCTCTTGACGGAAAAAAACACGATTACCAGATCGTTTTCCGTCGAGGCTTCGGCTCGACATATTGGCGTCGCAGCGGCGCTGCGACAGCCTCGTAACCCATGTTGCTTCACGGAGGATATGGCTATGAGAAGCTTTGATTATACCCCTCTTTACCGCACAACGGTCGGCTTCGACCGTCTCTTCGATATGCTCGAGAAAAGCGGGCGCTCCGACTGGCCTCCCTACAATATCGAGAAGATTGGCGAGAACGACTATCGCATTACGATGGCTATCGCCGGCTTCGCTCTCGATGAAGTCGAACTCATACAGAACGGCCCCGAATTGTCTGTCATCGGCCAAAGGAAACCCGACCAGGAAAATCGGGAGGTCCTTCATCGCGGCTTGGCGACGAGCAACTTCAAGCAGGTGTTCAAACTTGCCGATCACGTAAAGGTCAAGGCGGCCAACCTCGAGAATGGCTTGCTGTCGGTGGACCTGATCCGCGAAGTGCCCAAGGAACTCAAGCCTCGGCGCATTGAGATAGGGTCCGAAGCCAAGGCGGTTTCGCTCGAGCAACCCGGCAAGAAGCAGTTGATCGATTCCGATGCGGAGCCTCAGCGCGAGGTCGCCTGATTCCCTGGAACCTAGATCTACGGTCCGCCTCCCGGTTCGGCCGGGAGGCACAGCTCGCGGAGAATGGAGATGAGAACCGAAGCTTACAGTTTTTACCAACCCGAACCGAAAAATCTTGCCGCGGAATCCGCTGAGTTGCGGACGCCAGATGACGTCCTGAACGAGGAGACGATGACAATCGGCGCAAAGCGGGCTTTGCTCGCTTTCTGGGCTTCCGACGTTCATGCGGTTCCTGACAATCCCGCGTTGCGGCAATTGGACAACGGCGCCATCGTGGAAGTCAGCGACATACTTCGCGCCCTCCACCTCCTGGACGAATCCGGGCGGGAACCGCGTATTTCAAAGATGCCGGGCACCGTCAGCCCGTCTTTCGACCGGCGCCGCAGGAAGAGCCGCCTCGGTTGGATGCGGCACCCCTGGCGAGATGACGACGATGATCCGCCGCCAATCCCGGCCATTGCAACGGTACCGCCTGGGCGTGGAGGTGGCGGCATGTTGGCCGAGCCGGAGCATGCAATCGCATGATGACCCGAACCAGCAACAACCCACCGTGCCGAATGGAGGATTACATGAGTGACAGGACGTTCGACCAACCGGTCCTGGTCAAGAATGGCGAGTTCATTCAAGAAATAGGGTGCCTCGACGACGCCTTTGACTTCTTTGACGAGTGGCCAAGGGAAAGGCGGGGTCCGATTTTCGAAACGGCCTTTCGAGCCTGCCAGCGTGCTTACGACGGCCAGGTTCCGCTGACGGTGGCGCGCGATGCCGTCGCCGGCTTCGCAAGATCCGTCAAGATCCTGCAGGACCCGCTTGCTCAGTTCCCTTGGATGGACACAAGGTCAGGTCGCGGTGGGATTACCGCTTAGCCTTGATAAAAGGGGCGGCGCTACCAGGACGGCTGGGCCTGCATCGTCGTTTTCACATCGCTGCAAGGTGAGCTGCCCTACCAGTTCACCTTGTAGCGGGGCGGCTCGATCTTTTGTTCGAACTCCCTGGTGCGGTTTTTGGCGACTGGCTAGGTCAGCCTCGCAACAGTCAACGCTAATATAATGTTCGAAGCGTCGCCACAGGAGGTTCAATGGTTTCCGCTATCGTAAGTCAACATCCGCATGTCCCGGAAAAACAAACGGCAGTGGGGAAGCCGCAAACCGGGGAAGGATTTTCGCCGGGCCGCAGCGCGGACGCCGTGGGACATCTGGCCAAAATCATGGTTGCCGCAGGCGGCGATATGGATGCTGGCGCGCAAGGCCGCGCGGCATCCAAGATCGCCAGGATGGACATCACGGTTCTGGCCGCACCACCCGTAGAAACACCAACAGAGTAAAATATGCTCGTTCGGGCGCCTCCGCGCCGTCATCAGCGGCATGCGCGGCTCTCGCAGATTACGCCACGGCTCTCAGCGGAGGCTCCGCCATCGTCCCCAGGCCGTCGCATTCCGCGCAGGCGCCCGTCTTTCCAGGGCAGCCACCCCGATGGGTTCCCTGCGGGCAGCAGTGCCCGTTTGACGCATACCACTTGGAGCAGTCGAAAACCCTGCCGCTGCCATGACAGCGCGGGCATTCCATATTCGATGAAATCATACTAATTCTTGCCCAACCCAAACGCACTCGCCCAACGTCGCAAGTAACAGGAATAATTGTGCTTTCAAGCACATTGCCCTGACTTAAATTGGGGGGATCGACGGATGGCCGGCATCGATGGCGAGCTATTGTTGCGCCGTAATTACGTTCCTCGTGAAGACCTTGCTCGCCACAAGCCGCGTTGGACATTGGCCGGCAACAATAGGTTGCGCCGCCTTGTCCCGTTCGTTCTCAATGGTGACGGCGACTGCGTCGCCGGGCTTCGCGTCGGCGGCCTGTGTGGCCGTGGACGCGAAGAGGACCGTCTGGGTGATGAGAGCCGAAAACGCGGCAACCTGGACCAGCACGGCGGCGAGGGCGATCTTCTTCAGCATGCGAGAAAACGCTCTTCGATGTTCCCGGTTCCCCACGCATTCAGGTTTTCTGCTCGCTACGGAACAAGAGACCGGCAGGGCGGTTAACTCGATTATGCCGAGCAAGATCAAAGAGCCACCATCGAAGCCCGCACCGGAGAAGATACCTGTGCAACGCCGGGACAAAGAAGTCCCGCCAGAGCTTAAGCATGTCGACCCGCCACCGCGAGATGTGCGAGAGGCACCGGCACCCAACCCGAACGGTGACAAGAGATGAGATCGCCGAGATCGAAGCAAGGCCTTATGCCTGCTCCCGCGAACCGTCCCGATGCCGCGGCGTCATCGACGGCGCTGGACAGCGGGGCCAGGTCAAGTTGAGAATCAACCTGCTGACCGCGATTTTGCAGACATGCCATAGATCAGCCCCTATGGGCGACCTGACCGTCTCAAGGCTTTGAAAAGATTGGCTCCCCGGGCCGGATTCGAACCAGCGACCAACCGGTTAACAGCCGGTTGCTCTACCACTGAGCTACCGGGGAACGGATGCTCTTATGTGAGTGGCGCAGCCTATAGCTGCCCTTTTCGGCTTTGCAAAGAAGCTTTTCACATTTTTCCGAGGCTTTTTCGCGCAGGCGTTTCTCGCAATCGTCGAAGGAAGCCCTCATATTAGCCGTCTTGGCGGGGATATGGAACCGAAAGCGCGGCGGCTGCTTTGGTTCAAGCATGCTTGCGAACAATCAAACGGGTCAATCTTTCGAGACGATGACAGCACAAGACAACCAGATGCCGGCGCGGAAAATCTCCGTTTTCGGGCGCGAGTTCAAAATGCCGCGCTCGCGCGGGCTCAGAATCACGATCGGCATCCTGCTGACCGTTGGCGGCGTCCTCGGTTTCCTGCCGATCCTCGGCTTCTGGATGGTTCCGCTCGGATTGCTGGTGCTGTCCTATGAATTCGCCATGGTTCGCCGTCACCGGCGTCGCTTTGTCGTCTGGTGGGAACGGCGTCGCCGGCCCGATTGACCGCCGATAGCGCAAGGCGGGTGTTCAGCGGGCGGCGTGCTCTTCCAGCGCCTCACGGATCTGCTTGAGAATCGCCGCGGCCGAGGCAAGCCTTGCCCTGTCATGCGGCGACAGGCTGTCCGCACCTTCGATGGACAGACGGTCGATTGCGTAATGCAGAGGCTCTCCGCATTGTGGCAGGGACAGGCCGGACGAGGCACTTGTATTTGCTGCCACTGTCCGGTGCATGGCTCTTCCTCCTGCCATGTCCAACGCACGGCCGCCGATGAGTTTCTTCTCCGGGCAGGCTATGCTTAATTGTCCGCTAATGGAGCGGTCAGGCCCGATCCGACGATTTGCCGGGTGCCGTCCGGACTGACGCGAGGAAACCGTTCGGAATGCACGGTGGCCGCTTGACGTCATTTTCGCCGCAACCTATTGGAACCGGGTGGAACGCCGGGAGCAATGAGGCCTCGTGGCGGAGTGGTTACGCAGAGGACTGCAAATCCTTGCACCCCGGTTCGATTCCGGGCGAGGCCTCCAATGCCCGGGCCCCCGCGCGGCAGCGCAGGGGCCTGAAGTTCCTGACACAATGGACCGCGGTTCTGGCGCGGCAAGCGGATTGGTTGGGACATGAGCGCTGATTTCTCCGAACTACGCGTCAAGATGGTCGACGGCCAGGTCCGCACCACCGATGTGACCAGCGCGCCGCTGCTCGATGCAATGCTTGTCGTCCCAAGAGAGATGTTTGTCGGCGCCGCCCAGCGCGATCTGGCCTATATCGACGAGGACATCCGCATTGCCGCCGGCGCGGACGGCGCGCGCTACCTGATGGAAGCATCGCCGTTGGCCAAGCTTATCCAGCTGGCGGAGATCAACCCGACCGATTCGGCGCTCGATGTCGGTTGCGGAACCGGCTACGCCTCGGCCATCCTGTCGCGACTGGCCAGGTCCGTGGTGGCGCTCGAAAGTGATTCGGCGCTGGCGGAAACCGCCAGATCGACGCTTTCGTCGCTGGGCTGCGGCAATGTGACCGTCGTCCAGGGCGCGTTGCCGCAGGGGCATGCCGCTAAGGCGCCTTATAACGTCATCTTCGTCGGTGGCAGCGTCGCGGAAGTGCCGGTGGCGCTGCTGGACCAACTCGCCGAAGGCGGCCGCCTTGTCGCCGTCGAAGGGCAGGGCAATTCCGGCGTGGCCCGTCTCTTTTTCAAGGCCGGGGGGGTTGTAACCGGAAGACGTGCATTTAATGCGGCAATTAAGCCACTACCGGGGTTTGAACGCATTCGTGCTTTCGAATTCTGAATGATTTGGCCTTGCAGGAGAGGCTGTGTCATGGTCGCTTGCATTTGAACGATCGCTGCGGATCCCAGACTGGGGGCACTTTGGGGTGAGCAGCAGGGAACATCGAACACGCGGCGCCGGCTGATCTATGAGAGAAGCAGGCGCGGCGCGGTTCCCATGGAAAACGAATGAGGGTTTAACCGTGCCGTCTTTACGCAAGTCACTTTTCACCGCCGTCCTCGTTTCGGCGACCATGCTGTCCCCACTGGCGGCTTCAGCCGAAAGCATCTCCGGCGCGCTTGCAAAGGCCTATCAGTACAATTCTTCGCTGAATGCATCCCGCGCCGGCGTTCGTGTCACCGACGAGGGTGTCGCCATCGCCAAGTCGGGCTACCGCCCGATTGTCACCGGCTCGGCGGATATTGATTATTCGAGCAGCCATCTCAATGGCACCAATTCAAGCGTGAGGCTGACCACCGGAAATTTTGGCGTCCAGATAAACCAGATGCTGTTCGATGGCTTTCAGACCAGGAACAATGTCGCTGCCGCCGAAGCGCAGGTCCGCGCTTCCGTCGAAAGCCTGCGCAACACCGAAGAGGGTATCCTGTTCAGCGCGGCCCAAGCCTATATGAACGTGATTCGCGACCGGCAGGTCGCCGTGCTGACTGAGCAGAACCTTCAGTTCCTGACCGAAACGGCGCGCGCGGCGCGTTCGCGTTTCGAAGTTGGCGAAGGCACGCGCACCGATGTCGCCCAGGCCGATGCTTCGCGGGCCGCCGCCGTGGCATCGCTGAGTGCCGCCCGGGCGCAGGCGCTGGCAAGTGCGGCGATCTACCGCCAGATCGTCGGCGACGAGCCGGGCAAGCTCAAGGGCGCTTCGCCGGTGGCAAAGCTGTTGCCGTCGAGCCTCGCCGCCGCCGTCGGGGTGGCCTCGAACGAGCATCCGGCCATCCTTGCCACGCAGCATCTGGTCGACGCGGCCGCGTTTTCGGTGAAGTCGGCCGAAGGCGCGCTGTTGCCGCAGCTGTCGGCTTCCGCCGGCGTTTCGAGCGCCTATCGCAATACCTCGCCTTTGCCGGGCGTCGGTTCGCAGGATGGCACGACCAATTCGGCCAGTGTCGGGGCAACGCTGACCATCCCGATCTATTCGGGTGGCCGCACCTCGGCGATCGTGCGCCAGGACAAGGAATCGCTCAGCCAGGCCCGCATCCAGGTCGACGTCAGCCGCGACCAGGTGCGCCAGGCCGTCACCGCCGCCTGGACCGAGTACACCGCCGCGCAGCAGCAGCTGACGGCCAACAGGCAGGTGATCGAGGCCGCGAAGCTGGCACTGAACGGTGTCATCGAAGAGCGCAATGTCGGCCAGCGCACCACGCTCGACGTCCTCAACGCGCAGGCGACGGTCATCACCGCCCAGATCAACCAGGCCGGTTACGAACATGATGTGGTGGTGGCGAGCTACGCCATCCTGCAGGCGACCGGCCGTCTGTCCGTCGACCGCCTTGGCTTGCAGGTAGCGAAATACAAGCCTGAAGAGCATTACAACGCGGTCAAGGACAAGTGGTACGGCCTGCGCACGCCGGACGGCCGCTGAAGCGTTCGGCCAGGACTGGCCGTGCTCCTCGTTTGAGCAGGATCTTTCGTACTGCGCTCTCGGGTTCAGATCGCGCTAATCTGTTGAAATCCCACAAGTCCCCAGATTGGGGATTCTCGTGCGGCGATCCGTCGGTTACGCTGTCGCCATGATTCGATCCGGCTCTGCCGGATCGGAAAACCCAACAGGGGTCACAAGGGCGGCGGATGTGACGATGGCAACGGCAAGCAGCGCACAGCGCGAACCTTCCATGGAAGAGATACTGGCTTCCATCAGGCGGATCATCGAGGACAGCGACGGCGGCCGCAAGCAGCCGGGCGACGCCGATGAGTTGAGCCAGGATCTGGAGCGCGCGTCGAGCGCCTATGCAGCCCCCGACGTGGAAGCATTCCGTGCCGACCTGCATGCCGCCCCCGACGGCAGGAAGCCGGTCACGCTGGCGGAAGTCCAGGCACAGTTGCCGGCGGCCGAGCCGGTGGCCGCACGCATGGAAACGCCGGTGCGCCCCGATCCCGGCCCGGCAAAGCCATCGATGACACTTGCCGAGGTCAGCGCCCGCGTCGCCGCCGAGCCAATCACGGTTGAAGCGCCGGGATCGCGTCCTGTCGCCGACGCTTCCATCGCCGATTGGCGTCGCGAGATCGCCGCGGTCGGTGAGCAGGCGAGGGCGGTGTCGGACCGGAGCGAAGCCCCCAAGACCGCTGCCCAGCCGTCCGTGGAGACTCCAAGTGACGAACCGACCGCGAAAGCAGCCGTCGAGCCGTCTCGTCCGGATGCAAGCGTGGTGCGACCGGTGGCGGCCAGCGACGCGCCGCGTCCGGCGATCGTTTCCGAGCACACCGGCCGGCAGGTCGCGGCTGCCTTTGGCGAGCTTTCCGACGCGTTTGCCAGCCGCAGCAAGAAGACATTCGACGAAATGGCCGAAGAGATGCTGCGGCCGATGCTGCAGGATTGGCTCGACAACAATCTGCCGACACTGGTCGAAAGGCTGGTGCGCGAGGAGATCGAGCGCGTGGCGCGCGGGGCGCAGTAGTTCCCCATGCCGATCACCAAAGGAAGCGGCGCCCTCGTGGCGCCGTTTCCTTTGGTGAGGTCAGCTTGTTGGCAGGACGACGGATCGCTTTCCGTTGAAATGACCAAGGCCGCGCCTATCTGGTTGTGAGGGTCCGAGACAGCCCTTGCGGTTGACTTGGTCAAAGCCTTCCGATTTACAGCGGACCAGCAAAACTCCCGACAGCGCGGACCATTTTCCCATGCTTGAAAAGACCTACGACGCCAAAACCGTCGAGCCGAAGATCGCCAAAGTCTGGGAAGAGGCCGACGCGTTTCGCGCCGGTGCCGGGGCCGAGGAGGGGGCGGAAGCCTTCACCATCGTCATCCCGCCGCCGAACGTCACCGGCTCGCTGCATATGGGACACGCGCTCAACAACACGCTGCAGGATATACTGGTGCGCTTCGAGCGCATGCGCGGCAAGAATGTCCTGTGGCAGCCGGGCATGGACCATGCCGGTATCGCCACGCAGATGGTGGTCGAGCGGCAGCTGATGGAAAAGCAGATCCATCGCCGCGACCTGACCCGCGAGCAGTTCATCGAGAAAGTGTGGGAGTGGAAGGCCGAATCCGGCGGCGCGATCTTCAACCAGTTAAAGCGGCTCGGCGCCTCGGCCGATTGGTCACGCGAACGCTTCACCATGGACGAAGGCCTGTCCAAGGCCGTGCTCGAAGTGTTCGTCACGCTCTACAAGGAAGGGCTGATCTACAAGGATAAGCGCCTTGTGAACTGGGATCCCAAGCTGCTCACCGCGATCTCCGATCTCGAGGTCGAGCAGCAGGAGGTCAACGGCAATCTCTGGCACTTCCGCTACCCCGTAGAGGGCCAGGTCTTCGACCCGGAAAACCCAACAACCTTCATCACCGTGGCGACGACGCGCCCGGAGACGATGCTGGGCGATACGGCCGTCGCCGTGCACCCTGACGACGAGCGCTTCCGGCATCTGGTCGGCAAGAACATCGTCCTGCCGATCGTCGGTCGCAGGATTCCTGTGGTGGCGGACGAGTACTCCGATCCGGAAAAGGGTTCGGGCGCGGTCAAGATCACGCCCGCGCACGATTTCAATGACTTCGAGGTCGGCAAGCGCCACAAGCTGCCGGCGATCAGCATCCTGACCACGGAGGCGGCGGTAAGTCTCAGGGATAATGAGGATTTCCTTGCCGGCCTCGAGGTGACGCCGGAGCGCCAAATTGTCTGGGACGAACTCGACGGCCTCGACCGCTTCGTCGCGCGCAAGAAGATCGTCGAGCTGATGGAAGAGGGCGGCTTCCTCGAAAAGGTCGAGCCGCATCGCCACGCCGTCCCGCATGGCGATCGCGGGGGCGTGCCGATCGAGCCGTTCCTGACCGAGCAATGGTATGCCAATGCGGCGGAACTGGCCAAGCCAGCGATCGCTTCGGTGCGCGAGGGGCGCACCAAGATCATACCCGGGAATTGGGAAAAGACTTATTTCCAGTGGATGGAAAATATCGAACCCTGGTGCATCTCACGCCAACTGTGGTGGGGTCATCAGATCCCGGCATGGTACGGGCCGGATGGGCGCGTCTTCGTCGAGAAGACCGAGGAAGAGGCGCTCGGCGCCGCGATCGAATACTACCTGGCTCTGGAAGGACCCTGGAAGGGCTGGGTCGAGGACAAGTTGGAGAATTTCCAGCCGGGCGAGATCCTGACCCGCGACGAGGATGTACTCGACACCTGGTTTTCGTCGGCGCTGTGGCCGTTCTCGACATTGGGATGGCCTGATGAGACGCCGGAGCTGAAGACCTACTACCAGACCGACGTGCTGGTGACCGGCTTCGACCTCATCTTCTTCTGGGTTGCCCGTATGATGATGATGGGCCTGCACTTCATGGACGAGGAGCCGTTCCACACCGTCTACATGCACGCGTTGGTGCGCGACAAGAACGGGCAGAAGATGTCGAAGTCGAAAGGCAACGTCGTCGACCCCCTCGACCTGATCGACGAATACGGGGCCGATGCGCTGCGCTTCACCCTGACGGTGATGGCGGCGCAAGGCCGCGACGTGAAGCTCGACCCGGCGCGCATCGCCGGCTATCGCAATTTCGGCACCAAGCTGTGGAACGCCACGCGCTTCGCCGAAATGAACGAGGTCGCGCGCAATGACGAGTTCTGGCTGAATGACGCGAAGCTGGCGGTCAACCGCTGGATCCTGACCGAACTGACGCGCGCGGCGCGCGAAATCACGGACGGCATCACCTCATACCGCTTCAACGAGGCGGCGGGTGCCGCCTACCGCTTCGTCTGGAACCTGTTCTGCGACTGGTATCTGGAATTGCTGAAGCCGGTGTTCATGGGCGCCGACGAGGCGGCCAAGGCCGAAAGCCGCGCCTGCGTCGCCTTCGTACTCGACGAGATCTACAAGCTGCTGCACCCGATGATGCCGTTCATGACCGAGGAACTGTGGGCGCAGACCGCTGGCGAAGGCAAGCAACGCCTCTCGCTGCTGTGTCATGCGGCATGGCCGTCACCGGATTTCGAAGACGCCGAGGCCGCAGCGGACATCAATTGGCTGGTCGAACTCGTCTCCGGCATTCGCTCCGTGCGTTCGGAGATGAACGTGCCGCCGGCAGCCATTGCACCGCTCGTCGTGGTCGGCGCCAATAATGTGACACGCGAGCGCCTCGTTCGCGAGGATTCGGCGATCAAGCGGCTGGCGCGGGTCGGCGACATCTCGCTTGCCGATGTCGCGCCCAAGGGCTCGGCGCAGATCGTGCTCAATGAGGCGACGGTCTGCCTGCCGCTTGGCAGCCTGATCGACCTCGCCGCCGAGGCGGCACGGCTGCAGAAGGAACTGGCCAAGGTGACCGAGGAGATCGCGCGCCTGCACAAGAAACTGTCGAACGAAAGGTTCGTCGCCAGCGCGCCGGCCGAGATCGTCGATGCCGAGCGTGAAAAGCTCGCCGAATACCGCGATGCGCAGGGCAAGCTGTCAGTCGCGTTGGCCAGGGTTCGCGACGCCGGCTAAGGATAGATTCGCGAGACTTTAGCCCTCTCTAAACTGCTGGTTTTCCGCCTCGAAAATCAGCATGCCGTTGCGTTAATTTTGACGTAAACGGAAGTTTTAGCCCCATTGTTGCCATAATGTAACAATGGGGCTCCCGGACCGCAAAAAACGCTGTTTTCGAACCTTTTTGGATGGGTTTCCTCTGTTTTTTGGAAGCAGATCCGCCATCACGGACCGTTTTCGGCCTTGCCGCATCCGGTTGCATTTCCTCGAAAATGCGCCTGGCGAATGTGTACATGTACGCTCTTGAATTCGTTGTTGCACCGTTAACCCGAATTGGTTCTAGCTTGATGCACTCGAATTCGGGGAGGACATTTCATGACTATTCTGCGACTGAAAGCGCTGCTTGGGGCGGGCTGCTTTTCGCTGGCTTTGATCGGGACGGCGATGAACCCGGCACATGCCGGCGGCCTGGAGCGTGCTGGCTACGATATCGACCTGTTGTTTGATCCGGCTCCGTTCGCGACCGAAGCGGAAGCGACCTATGTGATGCCGGACCGCAAGTACAAGAATGCGCGCGGCCCGGGCGGAGCCGATCTCGGTTTGGGCACCTCGGCCGACGGAGCCGAGGGCTATTGGGTTCCACGCATTGGAGCCAAGGTCCAGGTCGTGCAAGGCGTGGATTGCATGGTCGATTATTCGCAGCCCTGGGGTGCACATACCGCGCCGGGAAATGCGTGGAACGGCGCGTTTTCGAATATCGAAACCGACATCAAGAGCGACAACTACGCGGCTACCTGCTCCTACAAGATGGACGCCGGCAAAGGCCAGCTTCGGTTCATAGGCGGTGTTTTCTACCAGAAGATCTATGGCTTCAAGGAGAACTACACAGATATTGGCTTCGGCACGATGGTCGGTCGTGTCGATCTGGAGGCCGATGGCTGGGGCTGGCGTGCGGGCGTCGCTTATGAAATTCCAGATATCGCGCTGCGCGCCAGCCTTGTCTACAATTCGCAAGTGAAGCTCGACAATATCTCTGGTACTCTGAACATCGGCGGCGTCGTCTCTGTACCGATTTATGGTGCGACGGAGTCAATGCCGGATTCGCTCGAATTGAAACTGCAGTCGGGCATCGCACCTGGCTGGCTCGCTTTCGGTTCGATCAAGTGGGTCAATTGGAGCGTCCTGCAAAGCGTTCCGATCTGTGCCCAGGGTACACCCTCCTCATTCTGCGTCACGAATGGTCTGGGCCAACTAACTTCACTCGACCTGATGTATCGTGATGGCTGGACTGTCACGGGCGGTATCGGTCACAAGTTCAATGATCAGTGGAGTGCCGCTGGGCAGCTTTCCTGGGATCGTGGCACGTCGCATGGCTATGGTGCACAGACCGATACCTGGACGCTGGGTGGTGGCGTTGCCTATACGCCCAGGCCGAATATCGAGGTTCGTCTGGCAGGTGCGGTCGGTGTGCTGACCAGCGGCCATTCAGGGGAGTTGGCTGGCGAGAACGGCTATATCGCGGGCACCGATGACAGCTATGACTTCGGCAACGATCTGGTCACGGCAATTTCCGGCGGTATCAAGATCAAGTTCTAAGCAACTGAAAATTCTAAGCAAAAGGCCGGGCGTTGCTCGGCCTTTTTCGTTTGAGCCGGCATCGCCCGTGCGCCCCGTATCCAAGCTGCGTTGCATATTAGCCGCACCTCTTTCGCCCCGTGCGATTGTGACGTTTTGGCAACACTTTCTGAACAACCCCTGCGCTGGAAGCCGGGCTGAGGAAATTGCCCATTTCCCGCCATAAACCCGGCGCACCTCGATCTTGTCTCGGGACACGCGCCAAAAGGCTCGGCGAGGGGGCAGGCCGCTCCGCCCCATTTGCAGGGAAGATGGGGCAAGGAAGAGTATGGACGCCAAAGTCATCTCCAAGGCTAAGCTCCCCAGCCGCCATGTGACCGTCGGTCCGGCGCGTGCGCCGCATCGTTCCTATCTCTATGCGATGGGTTTGTCGGCGGCCGAGATTGCGCAGCCGCTGGTCGGGGTCGCCTCCTGCTGGAACGAGGCGGCGCCCTGCAACATCTCGCTGATGCGCCAGGCGCAGGTGGTCAAGAAGGGCGTCGCTGCGGCCAGCGGCACGCCGCGCGAATTCTGCACCATCACCGTCACCGACGGCATCGCCATGGGTCACCAGGGCATGAAGTCATCGCTGGTGTCGCGCGAGGTCATCGCCGATTCGGTCGAACTCACCATGCGCGGCCATTGCTACGACGCGCTGGTCGGGCTGGCCGGCTGCGACAAGTCGCTGCCCGGCATGATGATGGCCATGGTGCGGCTCAACGTGCCGTCGATCTTCATCTATGGCGGTTCGATCCTGCCCGGCAGCTATCGCGGCCGCCAGATCACCGTGCAGGATGTTTTCGAGGCGGTCGGCCAGCACTCGGTCGGCACGATCAGCGACGACGAACTGCTTGAGATCGAGCAGGTCGCGTGTCCCTCGGCCGGTTCCTGCGGCGCCCAGTTCACCGCCAACACCATGGCCACCGTCGCCGAGGCGATCGGCCTGGCGCTGCCCTATTCCTGCGGCGCGCCGGCTCCCTATGAAATGCGCGACCGGTTCAATTTCGCCTCCGGCGAAAAGATCATGGAACTGATCGCGAAAAACATCCGGCCGCGCGACATCGTCACGCTGAAGGCGCTGGAGAATGCGGCGACCGTGGTCTCGGCCACCGGCGGTTCGACCAACGCGGCACTGCATCTGCCGGCGATCGCCCACGAGGCCGGCATCAAGTTCGACCTGTTCGACGTGGCCAAGATCTTCGAGAAGACGCCTTACATCGCCGACCTCAAGCCGGGCGGCAAATATGTCGCCAAGGACATGTTCGAGGCCGGCGGCATTCCGCTGCTGATGAAGACGCTGCTCGACCACGGCTATCTGCATGGCGACTGCATGACCGTGACTGGCCGCACTTTGGCCGAAAACATGCAGCACGTTGTCTGGAATGAGCATCAGGACGTGGTCCGCCCGGCCAACACACCCATTACCCAAACCGGCGGTGTCGTGGGCTTGAAGGGAAACCTTGCCCCCGAAGGCGCGATCGTGAAGGTCGCGGGCATGGCGGAGTTGAAGTTCTCCGGCCCGGCACGCTGCTTCGATTCGGAAGAGGAATGTTTCGAGGCGGTGACGCAGCGCAACTACAGGGAAGGCGAAGTTCTCGTCATCCGCTACGAGGGGCCGCGCGGCGGCCCCGGCATGCGCGAGATGCTGTCGACGACGGCAGCACTTTACGGCCAGGGCATGGGCGGCAAGGTGGCGCTGATCACCGACGGGCGCTTCTCGGGCGCGACGCGCGGTTTCTGCATCGGCCATGTCGGCCCCGAAGCAGCCGTAGGCGGCCCGATCGGACTGCTCAGGGATGGTGACGTGATCTCGATCGACGCGGTGAACGGCACGATCGACGTGGCGTTGTCCGATAGCGAACTGGCGGCGAGGGCAAAGACATGGAAGGCGCGCGCGACCGATTATCAGTCGGGCGCGATATGGAAATATGCACAGACGGTAGGGCCGGCGCGCGATGGCGCCGTGACCCATCCAGGCGGTGCGAAAGAAACACACTGTTATGCGGACATCTGAGTTGTTGAAGTCAACACCAGAGTTGTTGAGGTCGTCTGTCTTTTCGGCACTGGTCGTGATCGCCACTTTTGGCGCGACCTTTGGCGCCGTGGGCCAGGCCATGGCCTTCGACGACAAGGTGTTCGACGACAAGACCGGGGTGAAGCCGCAATCCAGCCCATGGGCGGTCTTCCAGTTCGGCTTCTCCGCCTACAAGAACGGCCACAAGGAACAGGCTGCCGAGGCCTACAAATACGCCGCCGAAAACGGCCAGATCGGCGCCACCTGGAAGCTTGCCCGCATGTATGCCGAGGGCGACGGCGTGGCGCGTGACGACTACGAGGCGTTCAAGTTCTTCTCCGAGATCGTCGATCAGGACGTCGAGCCCGGCTCGCCTGAGGAAAGCTATGTCTCCGACGCGCTGGTGGCGCTTGGCGACTATTTGCGCACGGGCATTCCCGGCAGCCCGGTCGCCGAGAACGAGGTGGCGGCCCAGGAATATTACATGCGCGCCGCCGCCAACTACCGCAATCCGAACGCGCAGTTCGAAATGGGGCAGATGTTCCTGAAGGGCGAGGGCGGCGTGAAGGCCAGCGTCAAGCAGGCCGGGCGCTGGTTCCAACTCGCCGCCGAGAAAGGCCATGCCGGCGCACAGGCGACACTGGGCCATTTGTTGTTCCAGAGCGGCAAGATCGTTCGTGGCCTGGCGATGATGACGGCAGCGCTCGAACGCGCTTCGCCGGCTGACCAGCCCTGGATCCGCGGCATGCAGGAAGAGGCATTTGCCACCGCCGGCGAGGCCGACCGCCGCACCGCCATCTCGCTGGCCGATGATATCCTCACCAAGGGCAACAACGCGGATCAGTAATCTCGCGGCCGCGTCAGCTTCACCAGCAGCACTCGATTTTCGATCGTGATCAGTTCTCGATCGGCTCCGTCGGCACCATGCTGGGCGCCGGCGTCGAGATCGGCGTGACATGGGGTTGTGGCGCCAGCGTGTTTTCCGGGCAGCTATCCCCGATCTTCGTCCACGATGTGTTGTTGAGCACCATGTCGCAGCGAGCCAGATGGCTCCGGTCGGCAAGCGTCAGGCAGGCGACCTGGCCAAGCTGGTAGGATTTTCCATTGGCCAGGCATTCCTGGTCGGCAAATGCCGCACCGGGAGCGGCCATGGCAAATGCCAGGCCGATCGGACAAAGATGAAATCGTGTGCTCATGGAACCCCAGCCGCCATGCTGGCCCGCAATGAGCGGCGCGAAATGTGGCGATATGAGGTCCAGCGCAGACGTGCCCGGCGAGGGTTCTCTCAGGCCGGCTGAAGTGCGAGATCGATCGCCACCGGCACGTGATCGGACGGTTTTTCCCAGGCGCGCACGTGCTTTTCGATCGACGCGGAAGAAAACCGGTTGGCGGCTTCCGGCGACAAGAGCAGGTGGTCGATGCGGATGCCGTTGTTCTTCTGCCACGCGCCGGCTTGATAGTCCCAGAATGTGTAGGTGTCGGGTGCGTCGGTGACCGCGCGCACCGCCTCGGTGAAACCAAGGTTGAGCAGCCGCCGGAAGGATTGTCGCGTCTGCGGCTGGAACAGCGCGTCGCCCAGCCAGTTCTCCGGAAACCGCGCGTCGATCCGCTCGGGAATCACGTTGTAGTCGCCGGCGAGCACCAGAGCCTCCTCCAGTCTCAGCCGTTCTTCGGCCCAGCGCTCCAGCCGCGCCATCCAGGACAGCTTGTAAGGAAACTTCTTCTCGTCATCGATCGGATTGCCGTTCGGCAGATAGAGCGAGGCGACGCGCAGCGCGCCCTTGTCAGTCGAGAAAACCCCTTCGATGAAACGCGCCTGTTCATCGGCATCGTCGCCGGGCAGGCCTCGGATCACCTCGTCGAAGCGCAGCTTCGACAGCAGGGCGACGCCGTTGAAACCCTTTTGGCCGTGGGTTTCGACATTGTAGCCAAGCGCCTCGATCTCGGCGCGCGGGAATTGCTCGTCGACCGACTTGATCTCCTGCAGGCAGACGATGTCGGGTGCGCTCTCGGTCAGCCAATGGGTGAGGTTGCCAATGCGGGCGCGGACACCGTTGATGTTCCAGGTGACGATTTTCATGGCGGTCTCGATGCTGTTCAGTTGGATTCTTGCGGCGGATGGCGTTCGACGAGGCCAATCGTATTGCCAGCCGGGTCCTTTAGGAAGGCCATCCATTCGCTTTCCCCCGCTGGACCGAACTGGCCCTCTGTGTCGCGATGGACAAGTGTTGGCGGCGCGGTGAAGGGTACGCCTGCCGCGACCGCAGAGGCATGGAAGTCATCGAGGCCCGATATGTCGAGATAGACGGTTCCGGCCGGTATGCCGTCGGTGAACAGCAGCCTGATATCGCCGGCCATGATGAAGGCGATGCCCGGCGGGTCGAAGCGCGCATGAACCGCCATGCCGAGCACGTCGCGCCAGAAAGCCAGCGTGGCGTCGAGATCACGGCCAGCCGACAGCGCGATCTGACGGACCGCACCGATAGCAGGCATTCTATATGGAGAAACTCGTGCCGCAGCCGCAGGAGGCGACGGCGTTCGGATTGCGGATCTGGAACGACTGGCCCATCAGATCGTCGACGAAATCGATCACAGAGCCGCCCATATAGACCAGCGACAGATCGTCGATCAGCACGGTGGCACCGTCCTTCTCGATGGCGACGTCGTCGTCATTGCGCGTATCGACCAGATCGAACTTGTAGGAGAAGCCCGAGCAGCCGCCGCCTTCGACCGACACGCGCAGCGCCGTCTTGCCGGCCTCGTTCGAGACAATCCTGGCGATCCGCTTGGCGGCGGCCTCGGTCATATCGACTTTCATGGCAGTCTTGGCATCAGCGCCCATGGGCGTCACCTTGCTTTCGGTTTCACATGATAGGTATGAAGCGCGAGGGGCCAAGTCAACCTGGCTAAGTCAAACGCGGCAGCATCAGCCATGACCAATGAGTTGGGCGACATCGGATTCGGCTATCGGCCGCGCGCCGCCTATGCCTGCGACCCGGCAAAGTCGCGCGGACGGCTGTTCGACGAGGTGGAAAGCCCGACCCGCACGCCATTCCAGCGTGACCGTGACCGCATCATCCATTCGACGGCCTTCCGGCGCCTGAAGCACAAGACGCAGGTCTTCATCGCGCATGAAGGCGACCACTATCGCACCCGGCTGACCCATTCGATCGAAGTGGCGCAGATCGCGCGCGCCCTGGCACGGGCGCTGCGCGGCGACGAGGATCTCGCTGAGGCGGTGGCGCTGGTGCATGATTTCGGCCACACGCCCTTCGGCCACACCGGCGAGGACGCGCTGAACGAAAAGATGGCCACCTGGGGCGGCTTTGACCACAACGCGCAATCGCTGCGCATCGTGACGAGGCTGGAGGCGCGCTACGCCGAGTTCGATGGGCTCAACCTGACCTGGGAAACGCTGGAAGGCCTGGTCAAGCACAATGGACCGCTGACGGACGCCAACGGCAAGGGTCTGAAAGGGCCGGTGCCGCAGGCGATCCGTGATTACTCTGAACTGCACGATCTCGAACTCGACCGGTTCGCCGGCATCGAGGCGCAATGCGCGGCGATCGCCGACGATATAGCCTACAACACGCATGACATCGATGACGGCTTGAGGGCAGGGCTACTGACGCTGGACATGCTGGAGACGGTTTCGCTGCCGGGAACGATCCTGAAAGGCGTTCGCTCACGCTATCCCTCCCTCGATGATGTGCGCACCGGCCACGAGCTGATGCGGCGGCAGATAACCGCCATGGTCGAGGACGTGATCAAGTCGACGACCGCCAATCTCGATCGCATCAAGCCGCGGAGCGCCGATGCAGTGAGGGCAGCTGGCGAGACGATGGTAGTTTTCTCGGCCGAAATGGCTGCCTTGGAGAAAGAACTGAAGGCCTTCCTGTACAAGCACCTCTACCGGCACGCGGAGGTTATGCGGGTGCGCGCGGACGCCGAGCAGATCGTCAAAAATCTGTTCGACGCCTATTTCGCCGATCCGCGCGCCATGCCGGACGGCTGGCGCGAGGGGCTGGATCGGGCCGACGACCGCATCAAGGCGCGCAGCGTCGCCGACTTCCTGGCGGGTATGACCGACACCTACGCGCTCAAGGAACACCGGCGTTTGTTTGACCATACGCCTGAATTGGGCTAGGGCGGGCTCGATTTTGCCGGCCAACGAGCCGGATTCGCTGCAAAGCCGCCAGAGCCAGACCCCAGAGTCACACAAATGAACATCTTCGCCGATTTCACCGCGCGAATCATAAAAGCCGTCGAAGCGCTTGATCTGAAAGACAAAGACGGCGTTTCGGCTGACCTGTCGCGCATTGCCGTCGAGCCGCCGCGCGACGCCAGCCACGGCGACCTGGCGACCAATGCGGCGATGGTGCTGGCCAAGCCGACCGGCCAGAACCCGCGCGCGCTGGCCGAAAGACTGGCGCAGGCGCTGCGTGACGACAAGGATGTCGCGGCGACGGAAGTGGCAGGGCCCGGTTTCGTCAATCTCAGGCTCAAGGACGGCTTCTGGCAGACACATCTGACCGCACTGCTCGGCGAGGGCCGCAACTATGGCCGCTCGACGGTTGGCGGCGGCAGGAAGACCAATGTCGAATATGTCTCGGCCAATCCGACCGGGCCGATGCATGTCGGCCATTGCCGGGGTGCTGTCGTCGGCGACGCGCTTGCCAATCTGATGGCCTTCGCCGGCTACGATGTGACCAAGGAATATGTCATCAACGATGCCGGCTCGCAGATCGACGTGCTCGGCCGTTCCGCATTCCTGCGCTACCGCGAAGCGCTGGGCGACGATATCGGCGAAATACCCGCCGGTCTCTATCCCGGCGATTACCTGGTGCCCGTCGGCCAGGCGCTGGTCGCGGAATTCGGCCGCTCGCTTCTGCAGATGCCCGATGACGAGGCGCTCGCCATCGTCAAGGATCGCACCATCGATGCGATGATGGCGATGATCCGCGAGGACCTGGCGATGCTCAACGTGCATCACGACGTGTTCTTCTCCGAGCGCACGCTGCACGCCGACAATGCCAGGAAGATCCGCTCGGCGATCAACGATTTGACGCTGAAGGGCCATATCTACAAGGGCAAGCTGCCGCCGCCCAAGGGCGAGAAACCCGACGATTGGGAGGACCGCGAGCAGACGCTGTTCCGCTCGACCGCGGTCGGCGACGACATGGACCGGGCGCTGGTCAAGTCCGATGGCTCGTTCACCTATTTCGCCGCCGACGTCGCCTATCTCAAGGACAAGGTCGATCGCGGCTTCGTCGACCTGATCTATGTGCTCGGCGCCGACCATGGCGGCTACGTAAAGCGGCTGGAGGCCTTGGCGCGGGCGATTGCCGGCGACGAGGTGAAGCTCACTGTCCTGCTGTGCAATCTGGTCAAGCTGTTTCGCGAGGGCGAACCGGTGCGTATGTCGAAGCGGTCGGGCGATTTCGTGACGCTGCGCGAAGTGGTGGAGGAGGTCGGCCGCGACGCGATCCGCTTCATGATGCTCTACCGCAAGAACGATGCGCCGCTGGATTTCGATTTCGTCAAGGTGACCGAGCAGTCCAAGGACAATCCGGTGTTCTATGTCCAGTACGCCTCGGCGCGCTGTCATTCGGTGTTCCGGCAGGCGAGCGAGCAACTGGGCGAAGCCAATTTCGACCGCAACAGCCTGGCGTCGGCCGCGGCATTGCTGACCGATGAGGGCGAGATCGGCCTGATCCGCAAGCTCGCCGAATACCCGCGGCTGATCGAGTCCGCCGCCCTTGCGCTCGAGCCGCATCGGCTGGCATTTTACCTCTATGATCTGGCTTCCAGCTTCCACGGACACTGGAACCGTGGCACGGATAATCCGGACTTACGTTTTGTTAAGGTTAACGACCGACAATTGACGCATGCCAGACTAGGGCTGGTGCAGGCTGTTTCGGACGTTTTGACGTCCGGCCTGACGTTGATCGGGGCCGCCGCGCCCACCGAAATGCGTTAGGTTTGACTAAATAACCTGTCACCTTTTGCCCACATTGCGCTGGTAAGGGCCAACCCTACGCGACGTCCATGGCGTCCGAATGAGTGCGAGTTCGGGAACAATAATGGCAGACAGAACCCAGCTGAGAGTAGCCGACAACAACGACATCGCTGACGATGATCCGTTCGCGGAACTGACCAGGATCATGGGATTCGACCCGCGCCAGCCGGTCAGGCCGCAATCGCCCGCCCAGCCGCAGGCCCCAGCCGCCGATCGCGGGCTCGAAGAGGGCGATTTCGATATCGATCTCGAGAAAGAAATGATGGGCGAGTTCGGCGCTGACGACAGCGACGCCGCTCCGGTTGTCCAGGCTCATGAGCCGACCTTCGAGCATGAGCCGGCATTCCAAGCGGCTGACGCCAGCGCGATGGACGACGAGCTTTCGGTGTCGCTCGACGACGATTTCCAACTGGACATGGCTGAGATCGACGGCCACGTCGCCGGCACCAGCCATGCGGTCGCAGCTGAAGCCGCGCCGTCCGTCGAGCCGGCTTTCGCGTCTGATTTTGACGATGCCGTCGCCGGTTCGCTTGAGGACGTCTCCCCCTTCGAGGACGATCAGTCGATGGCGGACGAGCTTGCCACTTCGCTCGACCAGGACCTCCGGATCGATGAGGAAGCCGAAGAGGCCCAATACGCCGTTGCCGACACGCACGCTTCTGTCGAGCCAGTTGCCTCAGATGACGAATTCGACGATGCGGTGGCAGTCTCGCTTGAAGACGAGCTGGTGCTCGACGACCATTCGGCGGCCGAACAGTCATTCGTGGTCGCCGAGCCCGTCGAGTATCCCATGCCGGAGCAAGCGGCGGCGCGTGACGGCCATGCAATCTCCGATGAAAGCTTTGCCGGCCATTTCGACGACGCCATGGCTGATGTCGACATGGATTTCGACGTTCGCGCGGATGAGCCGAATGCCTTCGACGAGCCGCCAACGCATGATGCGTTTGCCGATGTCGCTGACGCGAAGGGCGAGCTTCCCAGCCCTGAGAGCGTGCCGGACGATGCTTTTGACCTGAATTTGGACGACGCGTTTGCCGAAACGGTCGAAGAGCCGGTCACAGAGGTTGCCGCCGTTGCCGCCCAGCCGGCGGCGCCGGAAGCCTACATCGCAGCCGCGGTGCATGCCCCGACCGCGGACGAACGGAGCCTGGAAGACGAGTTGAATGCGCTGCTGGGTGCCATGACTGCGCGCACAGTGCCGGTGGCCAGTGAGCCCGTCACGGCTCAGCCGGCTGTCGCTGCCCTGCCGCCTGTTGCCGAGCCCGCCGAGGAACCGGCCGACCTTGTCGGCGACCTCGACTGGGATCTTGACGAACCCGCGCCTGAGCAGGACCGGCATGTTGGCACGGCCCAAGCGGCCGATGCGGATATTGACGACCTTATGCTTGATGAACTCCAGGATACGACCTGGAACACGGTTGGCGATGTCGATTTCGACGATGATGCGTTCGACGCGGCTTTGCCCAAGGATCTTGATCCGCGTGACGAAGCCGCTGACCGGGACAATTCGGCGGATTCTCTCGATTGGCTTGCGGAGCGTTCCCAACCGGCAGAGCCGCCGCGTTCGTGGAGCCGCGTGACGCCGGTTCCGCAGCAGCCGTCATTCAGCGCTCAGCCTGCGTTTGGTGCTCAGCCGGCCGCTTCGGTGGCATCCGTGGCCGCCCGGCCGGCAGTCGCCGCCATGACATCCTACCGTTCGTCCGAGCCGGTCGAGGCCGTGGCTCCCGCTGCCCCGGTATCGGCGCCGCAATCGCGCCAGCCGGCGCATTACGAAGACATGCCCGACGTCGAAACGGTCGATGTACCCGAGCGTGTCGTCGCGCTGGCGGACGATCTCGATATTCCCGAACTGCACTTCGAGGAAGACCAGCCAGCGTCGCCTGGCTACGACGATCTCGATGCGGAGTTCTCCAGCCTTCTCTCCGAGATGAACGCGGTGGAGGTCGCTGCCGCTCCCACAGGCAATTTGGCCGGCGCGTCTTACGATGATGACTCCTATGCCGCGGGCTTCAAGCCGGGCTATGACAGCCTCAAGCCGGCATATGACGGGGTCAAGCCGGGCTATGATGGGATCAAGCCGGGCTATGAGCCGGAAGCGCGGACCTATGCCGCGCGGCCGATGGACATGTCCGCCCGCGCGGCGGCGCCCACGGGTTATGCCGACGCCTCTGGTTTCGACCTTGACAGTCTGCCAGGGAGCCAGCCGGTTTCCCAAGCCGATGATTTCACCGTCGATGAACTCGACTACGATCCCGAACTCGACGAGGCTATGGCTGTCCCGGGGCTCGGCGAGCGTGAGGCCGCGAGGCCGTCGCGCGGACGCGGCCTGTTCATCGCCGCGATTGTCGGCGCGGTCGCCGTCGCGGGCGGTCTCGGTGCCTTTGCGCTGTCCTTTGGCGGCAAGGGCGGCAGCGAAGCGCCTGTCATCGTCAAGGCCGACAACGCGCCGATCAAGGTTAAGCCGGAGAATCCGGGCGGCGCCGTGGTGCCCAACCAGGACAACAAGGTCTACGACGCGGTCAGGGGCGCAAAGCCAGCCGAGCCGGTCCAGGAAAAGCTGGTCACCAACGTCGAAGAGCCGGTTGACGTGCAGGCGAAGGACCCGGCCCGCGCCATCGATCTTTCGCCGGACCAGAATGCAGCCGCCGCTGGAACCGATGTCGGCAATGCCGCGCCGATGTCCGGCGCCGCTTCGGCCGACAACGCTTCTGCCGATAGCACTGCGCCGGCGCCCAAGTCCGAGGATCGCATCGCGCAGGTGCTGCAGGATGCCGACAAGGGCACCAATGCCGATGTCGTCGCCGTTGCGCCGCGCAAGGTGAGGACCATGGTGGTCAAGTCGGACGGTTCGCTGGTGCCGCGTGAAGATCCGGCAGCGCCCGCCGCTCCGCAAATGGCCGCTACCGAGCCGGTCGATCCGGCGCCGCAGCATGTCGCCCCGGCGGCGCAAGCCGATGCGGACCAGACCGGCACCGTGGCGCCTGCCGCCGCCCAGGCGGACGACGAGCCGGCCCTCAAGCCGGTCGCCAAGCCGAAAGCCGAGGCCCAATCGGCGAACACGCCGGCAAAGGTTCCGCTCGCGCCGCAGCGTCCGTCCGACCAGCCGGTCGATGTTGTCGGCGAGGTCAAGCCCGATCAGGTTGCGTCCATAGATCCGGCATCGACCGCGGCCGGCGGTGGCTCGTGGTCGATGCAGATCGCCTCGCAGCCGACCGTCGAAAGCGCCCAGTCCAGCTATCAGGATCTGCAGCGCCGCTATGGCAGCGTGCTTGCCGGGCGTACCGCCAACATCGTCAAGGCCGAGATCGCCGGCAAAGGCACGTTCTACCGCGTGCGCGTTCCGGCCCAGTCACGCAATGACGCGATCAATTTGTGCACCAGTTACAAGGCCGCCGGCGGCAACTGCTTCGTCTCGCGCTAAAGCCGGAGCCAACCATCAAAAGCCGGCGCGGTCCACCGCGCCGGCTTTTTCATGGGGAAAGCAGATCCGGCATTGTCCCGGATGAATCCCTGGCGATTCCCTTTGATCGCACAAAGCCCTAAACTGCCGACATGACCGAATCAAAATCCATGATCCTCGGCTGTGCCGGGAAATCGCTTACCCGCGAAGAAATCAATTTCTATCGCAATGAATGCCCGTGGGCCTTCATCCTGTTTGCGCGCAACATTGGCGAGACCGAACAGATCCGCGATCTGGTCGCCGAGATGCGGGACTGCCTAGGGCGTCCGGACGCGCTGGTGTTCATCGATCAGGAAGGCGGCCGTGTGCAGCGCTTGCGACCGCCGCTGGCACCGAACTATCCCGCCGGCGGCGCGCTCGGCGCGCTGTGGCGCGACGATCATGATGCCGGCGCCCGAGCGGCCTGGCTGATGGCGCGGCTGCATGCCTTCGACCTGCTGCGCTACGGCATCACAGCCGATTGCCTGCCGGTGCTCGATGTGCCGATCGAAGGCGCCAGCGATGTCATCGGCGCGCGGGCCTATGGCAAGGATCCGCGACCGGTGATCGAGCTCGGCCGCGCAGCCGCGGAAGGGCTGATGTCGGGCGGCGTGCTGCCGGTCATGAAGCATATTCCGGGTCATGGACGTGCCTTTGCCGACACGCATTTCGAACTGCCGGTGGTCAATGCCTCGCTCAGCGATCTGCAGCGGCATGATTTCGCCCCGTTCAAGGAGCTTAGCCATCTGCCGATGGCGATGACAGCCCATGTCGTCTACAGCGCGATCGACCCCAACAATCCGGCGACCACCTCCGGCAAGGTCATCGACGAGATCATCCGGCGCGAAATCGGCTTCGACGGACTGCTGATGAGCGACGACACCTCGATGAAGGCACTTTCTGGGGATTTCCCGACAAAGGCGGCCTCGATCCTTGCGGCGGGCTGCGATCTGGTCCTTCACTGCAACGGGGTTTTTGAGGAGATGGCCGGCATCGCATCGCGCACCATGGGGCTTGAGGGCACGTCGCTGGAGCGCGCAAAGCGGGCGCTGACCTATATAAAGAACCGTGACACGGTTGAAGAAACCGAAATACGTGCCGAATTCGCCACCTACTTCGATGCGGTGGCATAGCAAAGGGAAAGCGACAGGCAGTGGCGGAAACATTGGAAAGCAAGGCCGCGAAGGCCGCACCGATGGACCGTCTGTGGGCCGAGAATGACGATTCACGCGTTACCGGCGACCCGTCGCTGGTCGTCGACGTGGCCGGCTTCGAAGGTCCGCTCGATCTTCTGCTGCATCTTGCCCGCACCCAGAAGGTCGATCTGGCTCGCATTTCGATCCTGGCGCTGGTCGAGCAATATCTGACCTTTGTCGAGACGGCGAGGGCGCTCAGGCTGGAGCTTGCCGCCGACTATCTGGTGATGGCGGCGTGGCTGGCCTTCCTCAAGTCCAAGCTCCTGGTCCCCAAGCAGCCCGGCGACGAGGGCGAAAGCGGCGAGGAACTGGCGGCGGTGCTGCAGTTCCGCCTGAAGCGGCTGGAAGCCATGCGCGACGCCTCGGCGCGTCTGGTCAACCGCAACCGGCTCGGCCGAGACGTGTTTGCGCGCGGCATGCCGGAAATGGTCATCGTCGAAAAGCGTAACGCATATTCGGCCTCGCTCTACGATCTCTTGACCGCCTATGCCCAGCAGCGCCAGAAGCAGGCGATCAACAATGTGACCATCGCCAGGCGCGGTGTCTGGTCGCTCAAGGACGCGCGCGACATCCTGACCCGCCTGGTCGGGGCTGCAAGCGACTGGACGGCGCTGGAGAGTTTTCTGATCGCATACATGACCAGTCCCGAGGAGCGGCGCACGGCGATCGCCAGTTCGTTTGCGGCCACGCTGGAGCTGGTGCGCGACGGCACGATGGACGTGCGGCAGGATCAGACGTTCGCGCCGATCTACCTGCGCGGCCGCACGCAGGCAATCAAGGCAGTCGAGGTGGCATCATGAGCGAACGCTTCAACGCTTCGGTTGTCCCGTTCAAGGTCGGCGATGAACCCGAAGAGGAGTTGCTTTCCCAGGATCCGGCCGAGCAGCAGCTACAGAACCCGGCCGAACGGCTGCATCTGGCCGAGGCCGTGCGCATGGCCGAGGCGATCGTGTTCGCCAGCGCTGAACCCGTCAGCGAAAAGCAGCTTGCGGCCCGCCTCCCTGACGGCATCAACATTGCCCTGGCCATGGCCGAGCTGCAGCAGATCTATGCGCGGCGCGGCGTCAATCTGGTGCGTGTGGGCGACGCCTGGGCGTTCCGCACCGCCGGCGACCTGGCTTTCCTGATGAGCCGCGATACCGTCCAGCAAAGGAAGCTCTCCCGCGCGGCTCTCGAAGTGCTGGCGATCATTGCCTATCACCAGCCGGTGACGCGTGCCGAGATCGAGGACATCAGGGGCGTGGAGACCTCAAAAGGTACGCTCGACACGCTGCTGGAAACGGAATGGGTGCGCATGCGCGGCCGGCGAAAGACGCCCGGACGCCCTGTGACCTACGGCACGACGGAGACCTTCCTCGACCATTTCGCGCTGGAAGAGATTCGCGATCTTCCTGGCATGGAGGAACTGAAGGGGGCCGGACTGCTTTCGGGCCGCATGCCGTCGAATTTCTCCATTCCGCAGCCGCCGGCCGATCCCGACGCATTGACCGACGACGAGGATGCGCTGACCGATATCGATCTCGAGGAACTCGGCCTGCTGACGCCGCGCGTCACGGAAGATTGACTGGCATTGGCGGCGAACTTGATGAGGATGCGCGGATTCGTAGCGGGCGTTCCCGTCGAAAATGCGTGACATCCGTCACCCTTTCATAAACTCTGTCGCAGTTGTGTTTGAATCCCAACGCGAAAACGCATAGATCATCGCCAGGGAAAACATTCGAGAGAGATTTGCTATGGGTTCATTTTCGATTTGGCATTGGCTGATCGTGCTGGTGATCGTGCTTTTGGTGTTTGGCCGCGGCAAGATTCCCGAGCTGATGGGCGATATGGCCAAGGGCATCAAGAGCTTCAAGAAGGGCATGGCCGACGACGAGGTTGCCGAAGACAAGCGCACCGTCGAACACCGTGCCGACGAGACCGTTGCGGCCGCGAAGGAAAAAGCCAGCAAGAGCTGAGCCAAAGGTTCTAGTCGGAACAGAGTGCCATGTTTGAAGTCGGCTGGACCGAAATGCTGGTCATCGCGATCGTCATGATCGTGGTCGTCGGACCCAAGGATTTGCCCAATATGCTGCGCACCTTCGGCCGCACGACGGCGAAGCTGCGCGCCATGGCGTCCGATTTCCAGAAACAGTTCAACGAGGCGCTGAAGGAAGCCGAGCTCGACGACGTCAAGAAGTCAGTCGACGAGCTCAGGGGTCTCAGCCCGATGGCCGAGATCAGGAAGCAGCTCAATCCGTTCGAACAGGCCGCGGCCGATGTTCGCTCCGGCGTCGATGCGGCGATGAAGCCGAAGCCGGCCGATCCGGCAAGCTCTGTCGCTTCGACCCCGCAGGCGGCCGAGCCGTTGAAGAACGGTGCAACGACCATGCCTGGCGTCAACGGACCGGAAGCAGCGCCAGCAGCGCCGATTTTCCCGGCGATGACCGACGAATCGGTGGTGACGACGTCAGTACCGGCGGCACCTGTCGTGGCGCCGAAGGCATCCGCGGCGAAGAAACTAACCAAGCCTGCACCGGCAAAAGCGACGCCGGCTGCAAAAGCTTCGGCAAATGGTGCAAAGGTTGCCGCGAAGGCAGCGTCTGCGTCCAAGACGCCGGCGAAGGCCGTGACGACGGCACAGCCTGAAACGCTCAGGGCCAAGACGCCCGCTGCGGCCAAGGCTATCGCGGCCAAGACTGTAGCGACCAAGACGGGGGCGAAAGCCGAACCGAAGCTTGCAGCGGTGAAGAAGCCGGTGGCCAAGAAGACGGCTGGAGCCGCCAAGTGAGCGTTTCGGACACCGAAAAGGACGAGATCGAGAAATCGTCGGCGCCGCTGATGGAGCATCTGATCGAGTTGCGCCGGCGGCTGATCTGGTCGCTGGGCGGCTTCTTCGTTGCCTTCCTGGTCTGTTTCTTCTTCGCCAAGAAACTGTTCAACCTCCTGGTCGTGCCGTTCAAATGGGCGACGCAATGGGCAGGGCTCGATCCGCACAAGGTCGAGCTGATCTACACGGCGCCGCAGGAATTCTTCTTCACTCAGGTCAAGCTCGCCATGTTCGGCGGCATGGTGATCGCCTTTCCGCTGATCGCCACGCAGATCTACAAGTTCATCGCGCCCGGCCTGTACAAGAACGAGCGGAATGCCTTCCTGCCGTTCCTGATCGCGTCGCCGATCCTGTTCCTGATGGGTGCGTCGCTGGTCTATTTCTTCTTCACGCCGATGGTGATGTGGTTCTTCCTCGCCATGCAGCAGGCCGGCACCGACGATCAGGTGCAGATTTCGCTGCTGCCGAAAGTGTCGGAATATCTCAGCCTGATCATGACGCTGATCTTTTCCTTCGGCCTGGTGTTCCAGCTGCCGGTGGTGACCAGCCTGATGACACGGGTCGGCATGCTGTCGTCCAAGGGACTGGCCGAGAAGCGCAAATGGGCGATCGTCATTGCCTTCGTCGTCGCGGCGATACTGACGCCGCCCGATCCGATGAGTCAGATCGGCCTGGCCATCCCGACCATCCTTCTCTACGAGGTGTCCATCTGGGCTGCCCGGCTGATCGAGCGCGATCGGGAAAAGCAGCGCGTGGCACGCGAGAAGCAGGATGCGGCGGACGAGGTGGCGGACAAAGCACCGGACGAGCCCCCGGCACCTGCCTCCTCATAGGCAACAGAGCGGCTGCAGCGGCGGAAAAACATAGTCGTCGCCCCGCCCATCTTGCATCGATCTCGGATGCGGTTTACGCCCTCTGGCTGAAACGCATCGCGCTCAAAGCGATGCGTTTCAGTTTTGTTTTGAGCATATCGTTGTCCCAAAATCGCTGTGCACTTTTGGGCGACATGCTACCCAGGAGCGTTCAAACCATGCTTGACATCAAATGGATTCGCGACAACCCGAAGGCCCTTGTCGAGGCGCTGGTGAAGCGCTCGTGGTCGGCTGACGAGGCGCAGTCCATGGTCGACGGGCTGATCGCCTCGGACGAGGCGCGGCGCGAGCACGTTACCGAACTGCAGACCAAGCAGGAGCGCCGCAATGCCGCGTCCAAGGAGATCGGTAACGCCATGCGTTCGGGCGATGCCGCCTTGGCCGAAAAGCTGAAAGCCGAAGTCGGCGAGATCAAGGTCTTCATCCAGAACGGCGAGGCGCGTGAACGCGAACTCGACAAGGCGCTGAACGACGCGCTGGCAGTGCTTCCCAACGTGCCGCTCGACGATGTGCCGGTCGGCAAGGACGAGCACGACAATGTGGTCAAGCACATCGTCGGCAAGGTGCCGACGCGGCCGAACTGGGTGAAGGAGCATTTCGAGATCGGCGAAGCGCTCGGCATGATGGATTTCGAGCGCGCGGCAAAGCTGTCGGGCTCGCGCTTTACGGTGCTGAAAAGCGGACTGGCCCGGATGGAACGTGCGCTCGGCCAGTTCATGCTGGACCTGCATACGACCGAACACGGCTACGAGGAAGTCATCCCGCCGTTGATGGTCAAGGACGATGTTCTGTTCGGCACCAACCAATTGCCGAAGTTCGAGGAAGATCTGTTCTTCACGCCGCACGGGGAGGGCAGGCTTGGCTTGATTCCCACCGCCGAGGTCCCACTCACCAACCTTGTGCGCGAAGAAATCACCGCGCATGAAAAACTGCCGCTGCGCTATACCGCGCTGACGCCGTGCTTCCGCTCGGAAGCGGGTTCGGCCGGGCGCGACACGCGCGGCATGCTGCGCCAGCACCAGTTCTACAAGGTCGAGCTGGTGTCGATTACCGACCAGGAATCGTCACTCGCCGAGCATGAGCGGATGACGCAATGCGCCGAGGAAGTGCTGAAGCGGCTCGGCCTGCCGTTCCGCACCATGACGCTGTGCACCGGCGACATGGGCTTTGGCGCGCGCAAGACCTACGACATCGAGGTCTGGCTGCCCGGCCAGAACGCCTATCGCGAGATCTCGTCCTGCTCGATGTGCGGCGATTTCCAGGCGCGCCGCATGGACGCCCGCTACAAGGACAGGGACGGCAAGGGCAACCGCTTCGTCCACACGCTCAACGGCTCGGGCACAGCCGTTGGCCGCGCGCTCATCGCTGTCATCGAAAACTACCAGAATGAAGATGGCAGCGTAACCATTCCTGAAGTGCTGCGGCCTTACATGGGCGGTCTGGAAAAGATCGAAGCGAAATAATGCGTATCCTCCTGACCAACGACGACGGCATTCATGCCGAGGGCCTGGCGTCGCTCGAACGCGTCGCACGTACGTTGTCCGACGATGTCTGGGTGGTGGCGCCCGAGCAGGACCAGTCCGGCTACGCGCATTCGCTGTCGATCTCGGAGCCGCTGCGGCTGCGCAAGATCGGCGAGAAGCATTTTGCCGTGCGCGGCACGCCGACGGATTGCGTCATCATGGGCGTCAAGAAAATTCTGCCTGGCGCACCCGACCTGATCCTGTCCGGCATCAATTCGGGCGCCAACATCGCCGATGACGTCACCTATTCGGGCACCGTCGCCGGCGCCATGGAAGGCGCGCTGCTCGGTATCCGCTCGATCGCGCTCAGCCAGGGCTACAGCTATGTCGGCGAAGATCGCGTCGTGCCCTACGAGACGACAGAAGTGCTGGCGCCGGCGCTGCTGAAGAAACTTGTCGCGACGCCGTTGCCGGACGGCGTGCTGCTCAACGTCAATTTTCCCAACTGCACGCCCGAAGAGGTCGCGGGCACGGTGGTCACCACGCAAGGCAAGCTCGTGCACTCCCTGTGGGTGGACGAGCGCCGCGACGGGCGCGGCCTGCCTTACTACTGGCTGCGCTTCGGCGGCGAGCCGGTCGAGGGCAAGCAAGGCACCGATCTCTACGCGTTGCGCAACAGGCTGGTGTCGGTGACGCCGCTGCAGCTCGACCTGACCGCGCATGAAATCCGTGACCAATTGAGCAAGGCGCTTGCATGAACCAAGGCCTCCCGATCGATGACCGCGAAGGTTTTGCTGCCTTTCTGCTGCGCCTGCGCGGCCGGGGGACTGTGCCGAAGGCGCTGATCGCGGCCTTCGAGGCGACGCCGCGGCGCGGCTTCCTGGCGGCCCAGTTCCATCAGATCGCCTGGTCGGACCGTATGCTGCCGATCGAATGCGGCGAGGCGATCGAAGGTGCCGACATGCAGGCGGCGGTGATCGCGGCGCTCGCTATCGAGCAGGGCAACCGCGTGCTCGAGATCGGCACCGGCTCGGGCTACACTTCGGCGGTGATGTCGCGGCTGGCGGCGCGGGTCATCACCACCGATCGCTACAAGACGCTCGCCGAGCAGGCGCGGCAGCGCTTCGAGGCGCTCGGCATCGGCAATGTGATCGTGCGCCACGCCGATGGTTCCGGCGGGCTGCCGAATGAAGGGCCATTTGACCGTATCGTCGCCTGGGCTGCCTTCGACAGCCTGCCGCGCTTCCTGCTCGACCAGTTGTCGAGCGGCGGTATCGTCATCGCTCCGATCGGCCCCGAAGAGGGCGAACAGGTGCTGGCCAAGCTGACCAAGGTCGGCAGCCGCTTCGAGCGTGAAGACATCGGCCTCGTTCGCCTGCAGCCGATCCTGCGCGGTGTCGCCGCTGTCATCTAGCGCGTATGTCGATGTTCAGGCCGCGCCGCGTCGGGTGCGCGCGCCGTCTTCGACCCCGGCCGGCATGACCTGAAAATCTCCCCTGGGCTCGCTCTCTAATATTTTAAGAAAAATTGCGTCGGATTCCATGGGGTTAACCGTCGAGTAACATTAACGCGCTTTAATCATGCCTAGTTTGTACCGGGTATGTGCGGGTTAGTGCGATGCAACTCAGTGTTTTGAAGACAAACGGTCGCAATCTGGCGCGAGGCTGCGCCATACTGATGGTCGCGGGTGCCGCTGCGGGGTGCAGTTCCCAAGTTTCGCGGTTCAATGGCGTCGACGATGTCTTTACATCCTCGACCAACAATCAGCGCGCCATCATCAACAAGCAGGATGCCGTACAGCAGCCCTATCCGGGCGATGTCGCCGCCGCTCCGATCGATGGCAGCCATACACAGTCGGTCAGCCGCTCCAGCCTCGATCCGGTCTCGACGCGGCCGCTGCCGCCGCCGGTTGCCCAGGCTTCCGAAGTGGCGCCGGTGTCGAAGCCGGTACGCACCGCATTGGCCCCGGCACCGCATGTCGACAGGACCACGACCGGCACCGTCGCCCCAGTGGCGTCGCCTTTCAAGGTTTCGCAACCTGACGAACCCCGCGTGGCTGCTTCCGGCACTCCGCATGCAACCGAGATCGTCGTCAGGGACGGCGAAACGATCGGCGGCCTGGCGCAGCGCTACAAGGTGCCGTCCGACGTGATCATGAAGGTCAACGGGTTGAGCGCGACCAAGGGGCTGAAGACCGGCCAGAAGCTGGTCATCCCGGCCTACGCCTATTCGAGCAAGAGCGAGCCGAAGCTCGCGGATGCCAAGCCGGCGAAAGACACCAAGCACAACCTGCCGGCCACCGCGCCCGACAAGGTGGCCGTCCTGCCGCAGCAGCCGAAGCCTAGGGAGGGCAAGTCCGCCGCTCCGGTCGACACGTCGGCCGCCGCGAGCCAGCCCAAGGAGCCCAAGCCGCAGGTAGCTGCGGCCAAGGCGACCAATGCAGCTGGCACCTATACGGTTCAGTCGGGCGACACGCTTTCCTCGATTGCCAGGAAGACCGGTGTCGGTGTCGTTGCCATCAAGCAGGCCAACGGCATGCAGGATGGCTTGCTCAAGATCGGCCAGACCCTGAAGGTGCCTGCCGGTGGAACCGCGATCGTCGCCGCCGCCAAGCCGGCCAAGGTCGATCCGGTGACGACGGCCACGACGCAGCCCGCGGCAAAGACCACGCCGTCGGAAACGCTGGCGTCCTACACGCCGCCGAAGAAGGATTCGAAGGTCATCCAGCAGGCCGAGGCCGACGACGCCGTCGCGCCAGACGCCACCGGCATCGGCAAGATGCGCTGGCCGGTGCGCGGCCGCGTGATTTCCGGTTTCGGCTCCGGCAAAGACGGCGTTGACATCGCCGTACCCTCTGGCACACCGGTCAAGGCAGCCGAAAACGGTGTCGTCATCTATGCCGGCGACGGCCTCAAGGAATTCGGTAACACGGTGCTGGTGCGCCACGAGAATGGCCTGGTCACCGTCTACGGCCACGCCAGCTCGATCGAGGTCCAGCGCGGCCAGAAGGTCAAGCGCGGCCAGGAAATCGCGCTGTCGGGCATGAGCGGCACGACGGACTCGCCGAAGCTGCACTTCGAAGTGCGCAAGAACTCCGCCCCGGTCGATCCGTCCGGCTATCTCGAATAGTCGAGGCTATCTCGAATAGAAGAAAAAAAGCAATTTTGCGGGCCGTCTGACCTCCAGTCCGGCCCGCCGGCTCAGCCCGTTCCGAAAGGAGCGGGCTTTTTCAGCTTCAACGCGACGCGCCAGTCTTCAAGCTTCAAAGATGATCACGCAGGGTGTCGGCGATCATGACGCCAAGGCTGCTGGCCTTGATGCCGAGAAGCGTCTCCGCGTCGGAGGAATCGACCAGCAAGGGATTGTCGAAGAGGTAGCTCATTTCGATGAGCTCATGCATGCCCGATGCCTCCATTTCGGGGATGGAATAGGAACGTGTCTCTGGAATTTCACGGTGAAGCATTGCCGCCGTCGTTAGGATGAGTTCCCGGGGTGAGGCGTGTTGCGATGGAACATGGAATGCTCGTCCCCATTCGCCCGTGTAGCGGGAAGCGGCGACCAGTGTCCTGGCCACGTCCTTCGTGAAGGACCAGGCATGAGTCGCGTCGAGGTTTCCAATGAAAGCAGTCGGCCTCCCCTCGATTATGGAGGGCAGCGCGACCAGTGAGAAAGAGCTGATCGCGCCATGTCCAAGATAATCGCTGGACCGCACTTCGACTGCCGGCACGTCCGCACGGACCGCGCGCTGCCACATGATCGTCCGGGCGGTTCCTTTCTTCGAAGTCGGATCCAGAGACAGGTCGGAGTGAAGCGGACTATCGGCATGTTCGCCATAGCCATAGAGGTTTCCGAGTATCACAAGCTTCGCGCCGACCGCTTCCGCGGCCCGCACGGTGCCGTCGATGATTGGGAAAAAGTCGGTCGGCCACCGGTGATAGGCGGCCATGGCACACATGAAAACGGCGTCGGCGTTTCGGCAGATACGCGCCAGTTCAACGCCATCGGTGGCATCGGCCTGCACCGCCCGGACGTTCCGCAACCCGTTTGAGCCGACACTCCGGCTCGTGAGAACGACATCATGTCCTTCTTCTCCCAGAAGGCGCGCGGTCTCGTGCCCGACCGGGCCTGCTCCGACAACTACATAAAAACCCATGGCAACCTCTCGTCCAAACTCTATGGAGAGGCGTAGGTACATGTCCCCGGCATTGAAAATCGCGCGGAAATTGCCAATTCTTGGACAGGTTTTGCCATGAAGTGAGAAAGCATGCATTCGCAGTCTGTTCCGGCTCGATTTCCGCCCGACGTCACAATGGCCTTCTGGCATATCGAAGCGGGCGTCCATCGTCTCTCCAAAGCGGCCCATCATCGCATCATGGTGCATGCGCGGCGACGCGTTCCTACTGCAATGAGGTTGGTCGATATTTCGTGAGGCGCGCCGGCGATATTGACCTGGTGCCCGCTGGCCAAGAGGGCGGTTTCGAGACTGAAACCCCGTTCGACACGATCGAGATCGCGTTACAACCAGCCCTGATGGAAAGGGTGGCGGCTGAGCTTGGCGGCAAGGCGCGCGCATTGCCGCTCGACACACGTCACCTGCTTCGTGATCAGCGCATCCAACATCTCGCCCGAGCACTCGAGAGCGATGTCAACGCAAACTCACCGAGTGGACCTTTGTTTGCCGACAGCATTGGCGCAGCTCTTGCGGTGAGGCTGCTCGGTCTTGACAATCTCGATGTCGACCGAAGAAACCGGTTGTCAGATGCCCAGCTCAAGCGTGTGTTGGAGCATATTGAGGCTGGCCTGCACGAGCCCCTTTCGATCCTCCGACTGAGCCGAGTTGCCGGGGCGAGCAGCTCGCACTTGCGGGCTTGGTTCAAGGCGGCGACAGGCTTCACCCTGCACCGGTACGTCTTGCGACGCCGGGTCGAACGCGCACGCGTCCTGCTCCGGCGCGGGGATCTCAGCACAAGCGAGGTTGCGGAATTGACGGGCTTTGCGCACCAGTCACACCTGGCGCATTGGATGCGTCGTGAGATCGGCCAAACGCCGCGTGACTTGCGGCGGTCGCAGCCCAAATGATCTTGTCATTGGATGGCGTTGGCGACGCCACCCAACGTATCAGTCCCTCAGTGGCTTGCCGAGCCGGCCAGCCAGGTCCTGGGTGAACTGCCAGGCGACGCGACCTGAGCGGCTGCCGCGGGTGGTCGCCCATTCCAGTGCTTCGGCGCGCAGTTGCTCGGGATCCACGACAAGGCCATGGTGCCTGACATAGCCGTCGATCATGTCGAGATACTCGTCCTGCGAACATTTGTGGAAGCCGAGCCACAGCCCGAACCGGTCGGACAGCGACACTTTTTCCTCGACCGCCTCGGACGGGTTGATGGCGGTCGAGCGCTCGTTGTCGATCATGTCGCGGGGCAAAAGATGCCGGCGGTTCGAGGTGGCATAGAAGATGACATTGGCGGGGCGGCCCTCGACGCCGCCTTCGAGCGCTGCCTTGAGCGATTTGTAGGAGGTGTCGTCATGGTCGAAGGAGAGGTCGTCGCAAAACAGGATGAAGCGGAAGGGCGCCGCCTTGAGCAATCCCATCAACTTCGGCAGCGTGTCGATGTCCTCGCGGTGGATTTCGATCAGCTTCAACGGCAGGTCGGACTTGGTCCTGGCGTTGATCTGGGCATGCACGGCCTTGACCAGCGACGATTTGCCCATGCCGCGCGCGCCCCACAACAATACGTTGTTGGCCGGATAGCCGCCAGCGAAGCGTTCGGTGTTGTCGACAAGGATGTCGCGGACGCGGTCGACGCCACGGATCAGGCCGATGTCGACGCGGTTAACCCTGCGCACCGGTTCCAGATAGCCCGGATCGGCCTGCCAGACGAAGCAATCGGCCGCGCCGATGTCGGTTTGGGGTACCGGCGGCGGGGCAAGACGGCTCACCGCTTCGATCAGCCGGTCGAGTTTCTGGTTCAGGGCTTCAATGCTGCTGTCGGTCATGGCTGTCTTTTGTTTCGCGTTTTGACGTGTGGGGGCGTGAAGCTGGCCGATTCCGTCTGATACAAAACCGGCTGCAACCTTTTGTTCGAGCGTGATCTTTTCCAAAAACTGGCTCGCGCTTTTCGCGATCCTGCTCTAACACGGCTCAACAGGCCGGAAAAGCAGCCGATTTGGGCGGCCGCGCAGTTGCATTGACAACTTTACCGACTATATTCCGGCCAAATTTCAAGGGGCCGCCAGATTGGCGGCTGTTTTCAAAATTCAGGAGTACCTCGATGTTCGTGACACCGGCATACGCCCAAGGCGTCGGCGCTTCTCCAGACATGTTCATCAGCATTTTGCCGTTTGTCCTGATTTTCGTGATCATGTATTTTCTGATCATCAGGCCGCAGCGCACGCAGCTGAAGAAGCGCGGCGAGATGCTGGCCGCGGTCCGTCGCGGCGACACGGTCGTCACCGGCGGCGGCTTCGTCGGCAAGGTGACCAAGGTGATCGACGACAACGAGCTCGAGATCGACCTCGGCGGTGGCATGAAGGTGACGGCGCTGCGTTCCACGATCGCCGATGTGCGCGTCAAGGGCGAGCCGGTCGCCAACCAGAACGCCAAGAAATAACCGAATTGTCGGCGGAGGGATCCGCCAGCATGCCTGACGGAGGACGCCATTTGCCGCCTTCTTCGCGCTTCAGGATAGTTCTGATCTGTGTGGCTGCGGTCATTACAGCAGTGCTTGATGTGTCCATCCTTTTCGCGGCAAGTCCGCTCGCGAAGCAGCCTTATTGGGCACCAAAAATCCAGACGGCGATTGGCCTCGATCAAAAGGGCATTTCGCGCTTCGTATTCGGCCTGGATCTGGACGAATTGATCAAAGGCAGGCTGGAGACGACCCAAGACGAAATCCGCTCACTGCTGCGTTCCGCTCACATCGGCTATACCGGTCTGGCTGTATCGGGTCGCGCGGTTCAGGTACACATTTCGGATGCCGCTCAGCTTGTTTTGGCCAAAGTAACGCTAAAGACACTGACCGATCCGTCTGCCGATGATGACGCAGTCCAGGAGCTGGTGCTGGATGAGTCCGGACCAGTCTTGCTCAAATTCGTCATCACGGGCGCCGGCATCAAATACCTAACGTCCGCGGCTTTGAAGCAGTCAGTGGAGGTCATCAAGCATCGCATCCATGACTTCAGGAGGGTTGAATCGGGCATTTCGGAGCCGATCGTGCGGCAGCAAGGCGATGATCGGATTATGGTCCAAGTGTCGGGCCTCAAGGATTCGCATAGGCTAAGTAATATCCTTGTTCGTGCCGCCAAGCTGACTGTCCAGATGATTGATGGATCGATGCCGGTGAAAGACGCGCTTAATGGGCCGCTGCCCAATTCGTCCAGCATGCTTTATTCACACGACGATCCGCCGGTCCCCTACCTGATCGAGAACCGTGTCATCGTTTCGGATGACAACCTGATCAATGCGAAGCCGGCCTACAGCCCGCAAAGTAACAAGCCGATTGTCCTGTTTCGGGTCGATTCAAAAGGAACCGCACGGCTAAGCCGGGAGACCTCGCAGAATGTCGGCAGTTCGTTTGCAGTCGTGCTGGACGGTCGGGTGGTTTCAGTACCGGTAATCCGCGAGCCCATCCTTGACGGCATCGGCCAGATATCGGGCAATTTCACTGTCGAGGACGCTAACGATCTCGCCGTGCTATTACGCAATGGCCGCTTACCCGCACGATTGACAATAGTTGAAGAAAGTCCGATGGCAGCACCAAAGTGACCGCCTTGTGCTCGACAACCACAGATGCGCGGATGAATGGTGAGCCGGTGGCGAACCAGAATGCCAAGAAATAACCGAATTTTAGGCGGAGCGATCCGCGGACACGCTCTGACGGACGACGCCATATGCTGTATTTTTCGCGCTTCAAGATGATCCTGATCTGGGTGGCCGTGGCCATCACGGTGATCCTCGCCGCGCCCAATCTCATCCCCGCAAGCACTTTGGCCAAGCTTCCCGACTGGGTGCCGAAGCGGCAGATGACGCTCGGCCTCGATCTGCAGGGCGGCTCGCACATCCTGCTGGAGATGAATCAGAACGATCTGATCAAGGACCGGTTGGAGACGACGCGCGACGAAATCCGCACGCTGCTGCGTGACGCCAAGATCGGCTACACCGGCCTCGCCGGCACCGGACGTGTCTTGCAGGTCCGTATCACCGATCCCGCCCAGATCGATGCCGCCAAGACGGCGCTGAAGACGCTGACCGATCCGGTCGCTGCCGGCCTGTTCACCGGCGGCTCCATCCAGGAAATGACGCTCGATGATTCCGAGCCCGGCCTGCTCAAGTTCAACGTCACCGACGCCGGCATCAAATATCGCACATCGACGGCGCTGACGCAGTCGATCGAGGTGGTCGAGCGCCGTGTCAACGAACTCGGCACGACCGAACCTATCGTGCAGCGACAGGGCGACGACCGTATCCTTGTCCAGGTGCCGGGTCTTCAGGACCCGCAAAGGCTGAAGGAAATCCTCGGCCAGACCGCCAAGCTGACCTTCCAGATGGTCGACCAGTCGATGCCGGTGCAGGATGCCCTCAACGGCCGTCCGCCAGCCGGCTCGTCGGTGCTGTACTCGCAGGACGATCCGCCGGTTCCGTATCTGATCGAAAATCGCGTCATCGTCTCGGGCGAAAACCTCGTTGACGCACAGGCGACATACAATTCGCAGAACAACGAGCCGGTGGTGTCGTTCCGCTTTGATTCGAAAGGGGCGGCGCGCTTCGGCCAGGCCACTGCGCAGAATGTCGGCAAGCTGTTCGCCATCATCCTCGACAACCAGGTGATTTCGGCGCCGCAGATCCGCGAGCCGATCCTCGGCGGCACCGGCCAGATATCCGGCAACTTCACCGCCCAGAGCGCCAACGACCTTGCGGTGCTGCTGCGCGCCGGTGCGTTGCCCGCAACGCTTACGGTCATCGAAGAACGCACGGTGGGTCCGGGCCTTGGCCAGGATTCGATCCATGCCGGCAAGGTCGCCGGCATCATCGGTTCTATCCTCGTCGTCGCCTTCATGTTCGTCGCCTACGGCTTCCTCGGCTTCCTGGCCAACATCGCGCTGGCGGTGCACGTGGCGATGATCGTCGGCGTGCTCTCGTTGCTTGGCGCGACGCTGACCTTGCCTGGTATCGCCGGTATCGTGCTGACCATCGGCATGGCGGTCGATTCCAACGTGCTGATCTACGAACGAATCCGCGAGGAGCGACGCGCCGGCCGCTCCGTGATCCAGGCGATCGATACCGGTTTCACCAAGGCGCTGGCGACCATCGTCGATTCCAACATCACTTCGCTGATCGCCACCGTGGTGCTGTTCTATCTCGGTACCGGGCCGGTGAAGGGCTTTGCCATCACTTATGCCATCGGCATCCTGACGACCGTGTTCACCGCTTTCACCTTCACCCGGCTGCTGGTCTCGATCTGGCTGCGCCGGGCTCGCCCGAAGGAACTGCCGCGCGCGCCGGTGACCTTCGTTCCGCCCGGCACGAAAATTCCGTTCATGGGCATCCGTCGCTGGACGTTCACGCTGTCAAGCGCACTGTCGATCCTCTCGGTGGTGATGTTCATGACCGTCGGCATCAATTACGGCATCGATTTCAAGGGCGGTTCGCTGATCGAGGTACAGGCCAAGAGCGGCAATGCCGACCTCGCCGACCTCCGCTCGCGCCTGACCGAGCTCAACATCGGCGAAGTCCAGGTCCAGCAGTTCGGTACGCCCAACGACGTGTTGATCCGCGTCGGCACGCAGGATGGCGGCGAGAATGCCGAGCAGACCGTCATCGACAAGGTGCGCGGCGAACTGCAGGACAATTATGACTTCCGCCGCGTGGAAGTGGTGGGACCGACAGTCTCCGGAGAACTCGCCAAGCAAGGCACCATCGCCATGCTGATCGCGCTGCTCGGCATCCTGGTCTATGTCTGGTTCCGCTTCGAATGGCAGTTCGCGGTCGGCGCCATCGTGGCGACGGTGCACGATGTGGTCATGACACTTGGCTTCTTCGTCATCACCGGGCTGGAGTTCAACCAGTCGTCACTGGCGGCGATCCTGACCATCATCGGCTATTCGCTGAATGACACGATCGTGGTCTATGACCGTGTTCGCGAGGATCTGCGAAAATACAAGCGGATGCCGCTGCCGCAACTGTTGAACAACGCCATCAACGAGACTCTGTCGAGGACGACACTGACATCGGTGACGACGATCCTGGCGCTGCTGGCGCTGGTGCTGTTCGGCGGCGAGGTGATCCGCTCGTTCACCATGGCCATGCTGTTCGGCGTCGTCTTCGGCACCTATTCCTCGATCTTTATCGCCGCACCGCTGCTGATCCTGTTCAAGTTGCGGCCGCAGGCAACTGCCGACGAGGAGAAGCCGGTCAATGGCGGCAAGGCGGTCGCGACCTGACGCGCCGCCCCGAAGGGATGACAGAACGATGACCAGCAAAGGCATCGTCATCCGCGAGGCGCATTTTCCGGGCCGCGCGCCGATCGAAGCCTACGGCAATGGCGGGTTCCGCTTTGCCGACATGTCGCACCGTGGTTCGCTCATGTGCCTGCCATCCGGCATCCATGGTTGGGAACCGGCTGATCCCCTGGCGCTGACGGTGGCGGATTTCGACAGGCTGCTGGCTGAGGCCGACAAGGTCGAAATCCTGCTGGTCGGCATGGGCAGGGATCTCAGGCCATTGCCCGCCGCATTGCGGGCCGCGCTGAAGGCCGCCGGCATTGCATCCGACCCGATGTCGACGGGGTCCGCGGTGCGGACCTACAATGTCCTTCTGGCGGAAGAGCGCGCGGTGGCCGCAGCGCTCATTGCCGTCGATTGACATGTCTCGAAGCGCTGAAATCGTCATGGACGCGGTGCGCGCCGCCGACCATGACCGCTATCTGACCGCGCTCTATGCAACGGCGGACAAGCGCGACGCGCTGTTTTCGCTCTATGCCTTCAATGCCGAGATCGCAGGCATTCGCGATCGCATCCATGAAGCGCTGCCGGGCGAAGTGCGGCTGCAGTGGTGGCGCGATGTCATTGCCGCCGGCGGCGAGGCCGGCGCCGGCCATCCCGTTGCCGAAGCCTTGAACGCCACGATAGCGACGTTCGGCCTTCCGGAGCCGGCCTTCGAGAACATGCTCGATGCGCGCATCTTCGACCTCTACGACGACCCGATGCCGTCGCGCACCGATCTGGAAGGCTATTGCGGCGAGACGGCCGCAGCACTCATCCAGCTTGCGGCGATGGTGCTCGATCCCGTCGAGGCGCCGCGCTTTGCCGATCTGGCGGGCAGGGCAGGCTGTGCGCAGGCGATGACCGGCCTGCTGCTGCTGTTGCCGCTGCATCGCCGGCGCGGACAGTGTTTTGTCCCGGCCGATATCCTTGCAGCGGCCGGCTCTTCGCCGCAGGAGTTCGTTGCCGGTGATGGCGGACCCGGCGCCAAACGCGCGGTGGCGGCGATGATGGCGCTGGCACGGGAACATCTTTCCGCCTTCGAGCGAGGCGCTCCGGCTCTGCCTGTATCGCTGCGTCCGGCATTCCTGCCGCTCGCCCTGTCACGTGCCTATCTCGGCAAGATGGAGAATGGTTCGCCGCTCGAAGGCGTGGCGCGGCTGTCGGCCTTGCGCCGGCATTGGCTGCTGCTGCGTCGCGCGAGCAAAGGCTGGCCTGCGCTTTGACGTAAACGTCAATCATGTTAAGACGTCCCCGCGCCAAACTGTTGCTGAAGACAACAGGCCGGCCCGGAGGAGATGAATGAGCTTACCCATATTGGTAGCGATCGTTACCTTCGGCATCGCGCTGTCGGTTGCGGCGGTGCATTTCACCGGCGGCAGCAAGACGGCGACGCTCAGCAGTGTCGATCGCGCAGTGAGCCGATTCACTGAGGATTTTCCCGACGAGATCGCGACGGTGGTCCGCCTGACAGCGGATGCCAAGACGGCGTTTCTGGATATCGGGCGAGGGCGCATCGGCATCGTTCACAGCATCGGCGATCGCTTTTTGACCCGCATCGTCTCGCCTCAGAATGTCGCGGTTTTGAACGCCGGAGATGCGAACACGGTTTCGCTGCGGCTCGCCGATTTCACCTGGAAGGGCGGCCGCTTCCGCTTTGCCAGCTCAACGGATGCACAGGGCGTGCTGAAAGCGCTTGAGCCGCAAGGTTCAAATTCCACTGGGCAGGCCGCGTGATGGACAGCTACAATTTCCCGCAAGTCACCCAACTGGCCATCCCGTTCTTCGTGGTCGCGATCCTGATCGAGCTTTGGTTGGTGCGCACCGGCCGCGCCAGGGATTCGTTCGAGACGCGCGACACCTTGACCAGCCTGATGATGGGCACCGGCAATGTCGTTGCCGGGCTGCTGCTTGGCGTCGTGTCCTACTGGGCACTGCTGTGGCTGTGGCAATTCCGCGTCTTCAATCTCGGCCTGTCGTTTGGGTGTTCCTGGCCGCCTTCCTGCTCGATGATCTGCGCTACTACGTCTATCATCGCATCGCGCACCGGGTGCGCTGGGTGTGGGCCGAACACGTAAACCACCATTCCAGCCAGCACTACAATCTGTCGACGGCGCTCAGGCAAAGCTGGACCGGTCTGTTCACCTTCATGTTCGTTTTGCAGGCGCCGCTGGTGCTGCTCGGCTTCCACCCGGCGGTGATTGCCTTCACCTTCGGCTTCAACCTTGTCTGGCAGTTCTGGATCCACACCGAGACGATCGGCAAGATGTGGAGCTGGTTCGAGTTCGTCTTCAACACGCCGTCACACCACCGCGTCCATCACGCCACCAATCCGCGCTACCTCGACGCCAACTATGCCGGCACGCTGATCATCTGGGATCGCGTGTTCGGCACCTTCGTCGGAGAACTGGAAGAAGACCGGCCGCGCTACGGCATCGTCAGGAATCTCGGCACCTTCAATCCGCTGAAAGTGGCGTTCCATGAATGGATCGGCATGTTCAGGGATGCCTTTGCGCCCGGTCTGACGTTGAGCGACCGCCTGAACTATCTGATCAAGCCGCCGGGCTGGAGCCATGACGGCTCGCGCGAAACTTCCGAGACATTGAAAGCTGCCTATGTCAGGCGAAATCCTGATGAGGCGGGCAAGCCGGGGTTGCCGGCGGCTGGTGTCGAGCCAGCCGAATAACCATCGCCTCAGGATGGTTCGCTCGACCCGCCCTCGCGCATCAGCGTTTCATAGTCGCGACCGCCATGGAAGATGTTGACGATGCGGACGAAGTTATCGTCGATGATGTAAGCGATGACTGCAGAGTGCTCGAACGGAACTGTTCGCAATCCTGGCAGGATGTCGTCGCGGGAACGACCGCCGCGAGGCGCGTTGCCGATGCTCTGGCACCGGTCTTCGATGCGCAGAACGAACTTCAGCGCGACGTCAGGACTTCCATTGGCTTCGACTATATGTCTGAAAATGTTGGCCAGATCATTTCTGGCATCTTCACGATACTCGACCTCAAGCCGCCGAATCATCGGCACGGCTCGAATACTGGGCGAAGAGTCCCCGGAGGTGAGTGCGAACCTCTTCTCCCGAATGGCCCGGCCTTGTATCCTCGATCGACGCCTTCACCCGGGCTCTGATCGACGCCATGCGCTCGGCATGCTCTTCCTCTTCGCGCTGGAAGGCGCGAAGGGCTGCACGGATGACTTCGCTGGCCGATCCGAAGGAGCCATCTTCGACCTTTTCGCGGATCATGCGCGCCATTGCGGGCGTGACGGTGACCGATAGTTTCTCGGCGGATTCCATGGCTGTCTCTCTTAGGCAAGAAGTGAGATAGTATCCTACTTGACGCCTATGGTCCAATCAGAGAGGAAGCTGGCTACTCTGCAGCTTCGGCCGTTTCCGTTTGCGCCGCCAATCCCAGCCATTGCCGGCAATCGGCGCGTGCGCGCGATGTGATGGCATGCCGCTTGGCAACGGTCTTGTCCTTGCCGCGCATGCGCTTGCCCTCGGTCTTCGGCGCTTCCACAGGCGGGAACAGGCCGAAATTGACATTCATCGGCTGGAAAGAGCGCTTTCCCGGCTCGTCATCCGAAACGATGTGGCCGCCTGTGATGTGGTTGAGCAGCGCGCCGAAGGCCGTGGTCAGCGGCGGCAGCGACGGCGCATGGCCGAGCCTTTCCGCGGCGGCGAAACGGCCGGCGAGCAGGCCGATCGCGGCACTCTCGACATAGCCCTCGCAGCCGGTGATCTGGCCGGCAAAACGCAGGCCGGGGCGCGACTTCAGCTGCAGCGAAGCGTCGAGCAAGGTCGGCGAGTTGATGTAGGTGTTGCGGTGCAGGCCGCCGAGGCGGGCGAAATCGGCGTTTTCAAGACCCGGTATGGTGCGGAACACGCGCACCTGCTCGGCGTGCTTCAGCTTGGTCTGGAAGCCGACCATGTTATAGAGCGTGCCCAGCGCATTGTCCTGCCGCAGCTGGACGACGGCATAGGCCTTCACCGTCGGATTGTGTGCATTGGTCAGCCCCATCGGCTTCATCGGGCCGTAACGGAGCGTCTCGACGCCGCGTTCGGCCATGATCTCAATCGGCAGGCAGCCGTCGAAATAGGGCGTGCCTTCCCATTGCTTGAATTCGGTTTTCTGGCCGTCGACCAGCGCCTGAACGAAGGCAAGGTACTGGTCCTTGTCCATCGGGCAGTTGATGTAGTCCTTACCGGTGCCGCCGGGCCCGACCTTGTCGTAGCGCGACTGGAACCAGCAAATGTCCATGTCGATCGTGTCGAAGTGGACGATCGGCGCGATGGCGTCGAAGAAGGCTAGCGCATCGGCGCCGGTCGCTTCCGCGATCGACTGGGCAAGTGAGGGCGCGGTCAATGGACCCGTGGCGATGATCGCCTGGTCCCAATCCGCCGGCGGCAGGCCCGGCACTTCCTCGCGCTGGATTGATATCAGCGGGTGCGCTTCAAGCCTTTTCGTCACCGCGTCGGCAAATCCGTCGCGGTCGACGGCGAGCGCGCCGCCAGCAGGCACCTGGTTGGCGTCGCCGGCGCTCATGATCAGCGAGCCGGCCAGCCGCATTTCGGCATGCAACAGGCCGACGGCATTGTTGTCGGCGTCGTCGGAGCGGAAGGAGTTCGAACAGACCAGCTCGGCCAGGCTGTCGGTCTTGTGCGCATCGGTGCCGCGAACGGGCCGCATTTCATGCAGGATGACGGGCACGCCGGCCTCGGCTGCCTGCCATGCGGCTTCGGAACCGGCGAGGCCGCCGCCGATGATGTGGATTGGGTTTTTGCTCATGAACGCCGGAATAATCGCTTGGTGCGGCGATTGCAATTGCCGTGCGCGGTGCGGAGCAAACAGCTGCTGATCGGAGCGCCCCTGAAAACAACAACACCCGCCGGGGGAGGAGGTCCGGCGGGTGTCGTTTTTGGGGTCGACCCTCGGGAGGAGGTGAAGGCCGACCATATTCGTCATCGCCGGGGAGGAGGTCGGCTTTGACGAAAACTCTTTCGCTAATTTTGAAAGGGGCGAAACCCTTCTGGGGCCGGGAAACAGCGCCCGCCGCGGGAGGAGGTGCGGCGGGCGCCGTTTTGGTGGCCAACCTTCGGGAGGAGGTGAAGGTCGGACCTATTCGTCATTGCCGGGGAGGAGGTCGGCTTTGACGAAATCTCTTTCGCTAATTTTGAAAGGGGCGAAACCCTTCTGGGCAAATTTGATTTGCCCCGGGGAAACAGCGCCCGCCGCGGGAGGAGGTGCGGCGGGCGCCGTTTTTGTGGTCAACCCTTGGGAGGAGGTAAGGGGTGACCGTATTCGTCAAGGTCGGGGAGGAGGTCGACCCTGCCGAAATTCTGTCTAGATCGCCTGGCGGGCGATGATCTTGATTTCGTCGCGGACGATACCGAGATCATGCAGCTGGCGGTTGGAAAGGCGACCCAGCTCGGTAACCGTCTCGCGATAAACGCGCCAGTTACGATAGTTGCGGATCAGGTTCATTGTCGTTCTCTTTTTCAAAACTGGTTCGGACCATTCGCGGTCCGAAGAATTAGACCGCCTTGCGAGCGACGTAAGGAATGTCGCTGCGGCTGATGCCGAGGTCGGTCAGTTCACGGTTGCTCAGGCGGCTCAGCTCGGACACGGTGTCCCTGTAGCGGCGCCAGTTGCGGTAGTTGCGGATCAGGTTCATGGTAGTTCTCGTTTCGTCTTTCTTGCGGATCATTCCGTTTGTGTACGAACTATAAATAGGCGGACCCATATCGATTTAAAAGCGCTATGGCTGCATGGCAGCAATGCAAATTGTGCAATGCAGCATTAACGGGCGTTCACGGACCTGACACAAAGAAACCCGAATCGGAAAATGCCGCCGCGTCAACGATTTGACCGGATCGGCTGAAAAAAGACCAAACGTGGGGGAGACACAGCATGGCGAGCTATTCGTCGCGGGTCAGGGCGGATATCGCGCGCTGGCTGCAGGCCGGGCTGATCGACGCCGCCACAGCCGATTCGCTTTCGTGCAATGTCGAGGCCAACGCGCGCGAGTCGCTTAGCTTCGGCTCTATCCTGGCAATGATGGCCGCCTTGCTGTTCGGCGCCGCCATCCTGATTTTCGTCGCCGCCAACTGGGACGCGATCCCGCGCCTGGCACGCGTGGCGGCACTGTTTGCCGTCATCCTCGGCGGCTATGTCGGGGGCGCGGTGCTGAAGACCCGCGACCATCCGGCGCTCGGCGAAGCGCTGTGGATCGTGGCGGCCGCGGCTTTCGGCGGCTCGATCGCGCTGATCGGCCAGATGTATCATCTCTCGGGCGACGAGGCGTCTGCTCTGGTCACCTGGGGCGCCGGCACGGCGCTGGCGGCGGTTGCGCTGCGTTCGAATCCGCTGACGGTCGCTTCGGTCGGCATCGCCGATGCCTGGCTGTTCCTCAAAGGCTTCGACTACTACAGCCGCAGCGAATTTCCGCATGCCTTCGTGATCATGGCGATCGTGCTGTTTGCCGTATCGTTCTGGACCCGCAGCCAGGCGGCGCGCCACCTGATCATCCTGTCGGTTCTGTTCTATCTTGTGCTGCTCGTCACCAACCACGACACGCTGCAGGTGGCTATCCCGCTGGTCGTCGTCTCGGCGCTGCTGTTCGCGGCCTCGGTCTTCGCGCCGGATCCGGTCGACCGGGTCGTGCAGCTCGGCGGCCGCTTGCCCTTGCACGCACTGCTCGGCTTCCTCACCGGCCTCGCAATGATCCAGTTCGAACTCGCCGACGAGAGCACCTACAACAGCGGTTTTGCCCTCGCTTCGGTGATCGCGCTTGCCGGCATTGTCGCCGCAATCGTGCTGGCAGGACGGGAAAGCCGTGGGCTGCGCTGGTTTGCCTATCTTGGCTTCGCCTTCGAACTCGCCATCATCTATGTGGTGACCTTGCAATCGATGCTCGATACAGCCGGCTTCTTCCTGGCCGCCGCAGTGCTGCTCGGCATCCTTGCGATCGTCATCATCCGCGTGGAAAAGCGTATGAAAGGTCCAGATGCCAAAGGAGCCACGGCATGATCACCGGGAAAAGGCTTGTCATCTCGGCACTGCTGCTGGCGCTCGTCCAGATCGGCTTCCTGAGCTGGATCATCGCCGGCCGCGCGGCGATCCTGCGCAACGGCAAAGAGGTGCTTCTGAAGATCGAGCCCGTCGATCCGCGCGACCTCCTGCGCGGCGATTATATTATCCTGGGCTACGATATTTCGCGCATACCGGTGAAAATGATCGCCAACATTCCGCCCGACAAGTTTTCCAGCGACGACACCTCGATTGTCGTGCGCCTGAAGAAGGGCTCCGACGGCTATTGGCAGCCGACGACAGCCTGGTTCGGCAAGGCGCCGAAGCCGGCCGCTGCGGACGAGGCCGATATTTTAGGCCACATCGCCGAGGGCTGGGATCTTCGCGGCGAAGGGATGACCATCGCGCCGGACTATGGCATCGAACGCTTCTATCTGCCGGAAGGCGAGGGGATGGCGATCCAGAACGACATGCGGGTGCGGCCATTCGGCATCCGTCTTGCGCTCGCCGGCGACGGCACCGCGCAGATCAAGGCGCTGGTGGACGGCGACAAGACGCTGTTCGAGGAACCACTCTACTAAGTCCCTTATTTGCAGTGGTGTGAAACATGCCAGTTAGCCTGTCGACGCGTGAGGACATCAACCTCGACACTGTTTTCCGCGTCGCCTGGAAGAAGGACACGGTGGACATCGACGAGAAGGCCTTGCAGCGCATCGCCGAATGCCGCGCCTCGTTTCTCAGGCTGATTGAATCCGATCCGCCACCGGTCATCTATGGCGTCACCACCGCCATGGGAGAGCTGGCGAGCCGCAAGCTCGAACTCGACGAGCGGGATCGCCATGCGCGCATCAAGGCGTTTGCCGCCGCCACCTCGTTCGGCGATCCCTTGCCGGATCGCGTGGTCAGGGCGATCGTGCTTGCCCGCCTGACGAACTTCATCGAGGGCAACGCCGCCACCTCGCCACGCATCGCGCTTGCCGTGGCCGCAATGCTCAATGGTGGGCCGATGCCAACAGTGCCGGCCTCGGGCCAGGGCGGCGCCGGCGAAATCCTGGCGCTCTATCCGCTGTTTGCCGAGCTTTCGACGCGCTTCGATCTCGAGGTCAAGGAACGCGGCTCGCTGATCAACGGCTCGCCCTGCGCTGCAGCCCTCGTAGCGGACGCGGCGCTCGCGGCGCGCCGCCGGATCCGCATGGCGCAAAAAGTGTTCGCGCTGTCGATCGAGGCGTTTCGCGCCCCGCTCGAACACTATGACGCCGCCCTCGATACGCTCTGGGGTGATGAGCATGAGGCCGCGGCCCTGCAGGGTTTGCGGGAATTTCTGGTTGGCGCCGGCGATGGGCGACGCAATTATCAGGCGCCGGTCAGCTACCGCATCGTGCCGCGCGTCCTCGGCCAGGCGCATCGTGCGCTGTCGTCGGCCGAGCGGGCAGCCAATGTGTCGCTGGCCTCTATATCGGACAATCCGGTCTATATCCCGCCCGAAGATGCACATCCGCTCGGCCGCTGCATCTCGACCGGCGGCTATCACAACGCCATGGCGACGCCGGCGCTGGATGATCTGGCGGCGATATGGGCCGACATCTGCCTGCTTTGTGATCGCCACGCCTCCAAGCTGCTCAACGGCAAGGTGTCGCTGCTGCCCGATCTTCTGATGACCGGACGACACTCGGCCGACAGCGATGGCCACGGCAATGTCGGCTACGTGCCGATGGCGATCACCGGCTATCTCGAGCAGGCCAAGCTGGCGGCGCAACGTACCTTCATTCCGGGCACGGAATCGGCCGGTGCGGGGCAGGACGACGTCGCCACGACGGCATTCTTCGCATGGACCAAGGAAGCGACCGCCGGCCGCTGCGTCGATGCCGCCATGGCGATGCTGGCGATGATCGCCTCGCAGGCGCTGCACGTCACCGAACGGACGCCGCCGCCGGCACTGCGCTCCTTCGTCGATCAAATCAGAGCTATCGTGCCGCCTGTCGGTGCCGATCGTGTGCTGGGGCCTGAGCTTGCCAGGCTGGCGGAATGGTTCACACAGAAAGTGTTCGAGGCGTAGAGATGCCAACAAGCCCTGGCTGGTGAAATTGGTGCGCCTGAACGGATGAAATTCGAACCGGTCCTCCTTGGCCAAGGCTTCGGAGGACGCTCCTTTGTCTAAGCGGTGTCGCGCCTTCAGGCGACCCGCTTCAGGTCTTTGTCTTTGTGCATGTCGCTCTCCCAAAACCGAGGTCACTTTGGGCGACATGCACTAACGAGCTTCAGGTGGCTCGCCACTCGAAGCTCGAAGAGCGAAGGCTGGTGCGGACGACGGGAATCGAACCCGTACGATCAGAGATCGAGGGATTTTAAGTCCCTTGCGTCTACCAATTCCGCCACGTCCGCAGGCCAGCCCTTTTCAGACGCCTGACACAGGCCGTCAAGTCATGTTGTTGAGCGTTCGACGAACGTGCAAACAGACGGGGCGACTTGATGATACTGGCGCGATCACGGAATTATCGGCGGGGCGGGTAATGGTAGGATGCGTGTGGTGGATTTGATCTGCCAAGGCCGGCGCCTCTCAGGCCCAACCCATTCCCCCCGCCCACTGGGAGCGTCGGCCACCCTTCCATGAAAGAGCCTTTGAGTGGTTGCCTGGTCCGGCAGCGTCGCGATTGTGGCCCTGCTCAGAACTTGTAGCTCAAATTGATGCCTACCGTGTTGAGCTTCACGTTCTGATCGCGATCGTTGAAGGGTTCCGCCACGTCGTAGTGCTCGGAGCCGAAATCATAGTAGCGATACTGTGCGCCGACGACGAACTTGTCGGTCAACGCGTAGTCGACGCCGGCACCCACGGTCCAGCCGACATTCGTGCGCGTGCTGGCGAACGCCGGACCCGCGACTTGCGATGTTTCGATGCCGGCAAAGGCGACGCCGCCAATGCCGTAGACCAGCAGGCGATCCATGGCGTAGCCGGCCTTGGCGTTGACCGACCCGAACCACTTGATGTCGGTGCCGAATGTGCTTCCCAGCGCCGATACCGTCGTGCCGCCGACCGAGGAATAGTTGAGGTCCGCCTCGGCGCCGAGCACCGCCTGGTTGAACTGCAACAGGCCTGCGACATGGCCGCCGACAAAACCGCCGTCAATGTCGGGCGCGATGGAAAACGGCGCGCCTTCTGTCACCGATATATCGGATTGGCCCCAGCCATAGCCGGCCTGCAGACCAGCGTAGTAGCCGGTCCAGTCGAAGCCGGGCGCGGTCATAGGCACGTCGACCGTTGGGTCGGCTGCAAAAGCCGGCACGGCCAGAACGGCGAGAAAACCGGCACTTGCGACTATCAGTCGACGCATCGAACTCCCCAAATGACGATTCAGAAAGATCCTCGCCAGAAGGATAACCGCATTCGCCGCAATCGCAATCCCCCTGTCGCCGCACAGAATCCTCTATTTGTCGTCGATGAAGTCCAGCACAGCCTGGTTATATTCATCCGGCGCTTGCAGCATGGCGAAATGACTGGCGTTGGGCAGGATAATCAGCTTCGCGCCCGGGATGGCGGAGGCGATATATTCGGTGTGTTCGCGCTTGATCGCTTCGTCATGGTCGCCGGCAACGATCGCCGTCGGCGTGGTTATCTCAGCGAGCTGCTCCTTGGTCCACGCCGGCTCGGTCTCCCACATATGGCTCATCTGCGCCACGAAGGCGTCATACTGGTCCGGTGTTTTCGACATCTTCTTGTAGTCGCGGCCGGAGCGGTCGATGTAGGCGGCAAAGGTCTTGTTGGTCATCACGCCCGGATCGACGCCGTCGGTGGTTACGTTGGCGGCTTGCGCAAACAGCCTTGTCAGCCGCTCCGGATGATGCAGCGCGATGTCGATACCGATGATGCCGCCGTCGCTCCAGCCGACGAGCGCGATCTTGTCGATCTTCAGGTAATCGAGCAGCGCCAGATAGTCCGACGCCATCAAGTCATAGCCATAGGGCTGCTCGGTGCGGGTGGAGCGGCCGTGGCCACGGCTGTCGGCGACGATCACCTTGTGCGTCTTGGAAAGCGTGGCCACCTGGCTGGCCCAGATGTCGGCGTGGCCGAGGCCGCCGTGAATGAGGAGCACCGGGTCGCCCGCGCCGAAAACGGCGTAGTACATCTGGATGCCGTTCACCGGCGCATATCCGCTCTGATCGGGTTTGGGCATGGCCGCAGGCTCCGGCAAGGTCTGCCAACGTTCCTCGGCGGCGGCAAAAGCGCTCGAAGCGGCGAACAAGATGACGATGGCGAACACTTTCCAAAAACGGGTCATGTTTTTTCCCTCATATGGTTCGGTCCGCGGTCAGCATCGCCTTCCAGCCGGATTAGTCAACAAGCCCGGCCTGCGCGGCGTGTCGGACCGACGGCTCTGGCGGCGCCCGCCGACGTTTGCGAGACTGGCCGTAACCGAGGAATCGCCAATGACGAAAGCAACGCCCACAAAACCCAGACCGTGGACCGAGATGGCGACACATCTGGTCGATGTCGCCATGGGGCGGAAGCCCGCTGACCTGGTCGTGCGCAACGGCCGCTGGGTGAACGTCCATTCGGGCGAGATCATCGCCGGCACCGACATCGCCATTGCCGGCGGGCGCTTCGCTTATTGCGGGCCCAATGCCAGCCATGCCATCGGGCAGGGCACCACGGTGGTCGACGCCGGCGGGCGCTATCTGGTGCCCGGTCTCTGCGACGCGCACATGCATGTCGAAAGCGGCATGGTGACGGTGACCGAGTTCTGCCGTGCCGTCATTCCGCACGGCACCACCTCGATGTTCATCGACCCGCACGAGATCGCCAATGTTCTGGGTCTGCCCGGCGTGCGGCTGATGCATGACGAAGCGGTCGCCATGCCCATCAACGTGCATGTGCAGATGCCGTCCTGCGTGCCTTCGGCGCCGGGGCTGGAACATGCCGGCGCCGAGCTGACGGTCGCCGATGTCGAGGAGGCGATGACCTGGGAAAACATTATCGGCCTGGGCGAAGTGATGAATTTTCCCGGTGTCGCCGCCAATGATCCTGTCATGTCGGGCGAGATCGCGGCGACGGTTCATGCAGGCAAGACGGTCGGCGGCCACTATGCCTCGCGCGATCTCGGCCTGCCGTTCCATGGCTATGTCGCCGGCGGCCCCGAGGACGACCATGAGGGCACACGCGCCGAGGACGCCATTGCCCGGGTGCGCCAAGGCATGAAGGCGATGCTGCGGCTGGGCTCGGCCTGGTACGACGTCGCCTCGCAGATCAAGGCGGTGACGGAGAGCGGCATCGACCCGCGCAATTTCATCCTGTGCACCGACGACAGCCATTCCGGCACGCTGGTCCAGGAAGGCCATATGGACCGCGTGGTGCGCCACGCCATCAGCCAAGGCTTGAAGCCGGTGACGGCGATCCAGATGGCGACGCTCAACACCGCCCAGCATTTCAGACTGGAGCGCGAGATCGGTTCGATCGCGCCGGGCCGGCTGGCCGACCTGCTGATCGTCTCGGATCTCGCCGCAATGACCATCGACGAGGTCTATGCACGCGGCGTCAGGCTGGCCAAGGGCGGCAAGCTCGAAATCGATATTCCGGCCTATGATTACCCGAAGACGGCGAAGAACACCGTCAAGCTTGGCAAGAAGCTGAAGGGCGGCGACTTCGATATCGTTGCTCCCAAAGGCGCCAACGAGGTGCGGGTGCGCGTCATCGGCGTCATCGAGAACCAGGCGCCGACGCGCGCGCTGGAGGCCGATCTGCCGGTCGAGGACGGGCTGGTCGCCATGGACCGCCGCAACGACATCTGCCAGATCGCGCTGGTCGAGCGCCACCGGGGCACGGGCGGCGTCACCAACGCCTTCGTTTCCGGCTTCGGCTATATGGGCGACTGCGCCATGGCGTCCAGCGTCGCGCATGACGCCCATCACATCATCTGCGTCGGCACCAACAAGCAGGACATGGCGCTGGCCGTCAATCGCCTGGGTGCGATCGGCGGCGGCGTCGTGCTGTTCTCCAAGGGCAAGGAACTGGCGCTGGTCGAAATGCCGATCGCCGGGCTGATGTCGGACGAGCGGGCGGAAATCGTCGCGGCCAAGGCCGAGAAGCTCACCGAGGCGATGCGCAAGATGGGCTGTTCGCTGAACAACGCCTACATGCAGCACTCGCTGCTGGCGCTGGTCGTCATTCCCGAACTCAGGATTTCCGATGTCGGCCTGATCGACGTGACGACGTTCCAGAAGGTTGATCTTTTCGTTTGAGATCAGCCGTCTGCGCTCGGCCGGTTCACCCGCCGGTGGCGATGGTCAGCACCTTGAACGGCGTGGTGATGACGATCTCGGCGACCGAGCCGACGGCCTTTCCGAGGCCCTGGCCGAGATTGTTCAGCTGAGTCGGGACGGGCTCGTCCGAGGCAAGGCCGGCAGGCGCCCGCAGCCGGTCGCCCAGCAGTTGCACCAGCATCGGGTTGTCGGCGAATTTGGCGTGGTTGAGGCGGTCACCGCCCTTGGCCTGGGAAAGATCGACCACCGACACGCCATAGCTGGCGAGGTCCGCCGCATCGCCATAATCGCCGACGCGCGGCTTGTCGCCCGAGATCAGGGAGGACAGCTTGAGAGCCCGGTCATCCGCCGAGAGCAGGATGGCGAATGGCTTGTCGGGTTTGCCGTAGCGGATCATCTGCTTCTTGAAGACGTCGACATCGATGTCGGGCGAGGCCAGGATGACGTAGCCGAGTTTGTCGTCGAGATCGCGATCGCCGGTGATGGCAAGCTGGCGCAGAGCCTCCATGGTCACCCAGGTCCCCATCGAGTGGGCGATGATGTCGATGCTCTTGACCTTGGTCTTGGCCAGCATCCTGAGCGTCGCCTCGAGGTCGTCGCGCGCTGCGTTGGCGCTTTCCTTGTCGTAGATGTAACCCGTGGTCTTGCCGCTCGAAGCCCACGAGAACAGCACCGGCGTGCCGGGATATTTCGTGTCGTGGGCGATCTGCGTCAGCCGGTAGATGCCGTCGTCGAAACCGTTGTTGAAGCCGTGCACGAAAACCAGCGTACGGTCGCCGCGCATGGAAATGTCGGCGCCGACCGCCTTGGCGAATTGCGGCGCGCCTTCATAGAAGGTGACGTCCTTGGCGGTGAAATCCTTGGCCGGATTGCTGTTCGCGGATCCCTTGGCCCGCTCGATGGCGCCGACCTGATGGTTTTTCGGGACGGTGACGTCGACACGGGCAAAGCTGGTGGTCAGCGAGCGATCGCCGTCGAACACCTGTCGCGGGTCTTTTGTTGCCCTCTGGCGTGTCGTGGCGACGAAGATCTCATGCGTGGCCGCGATGTCGGAAGCGGGCACCGTGACCGTCGTCCTGTTGAGCAGGTCGTGCGTTTTCCCGCCGGCGCAGCCGGTGACAGCGAGCGTCAATGCAACGACGAGATAACTCTTCGAACGCATGGTCATACGCCGGCTCCCGCAAAGGGGGACGTCAAACGCATGACGTCGCTGGCTATTCCGATAAGGCCGGAGACCGGCGCGGTCCAGTTCAAAGTGAATCGATACATCCGCAGTGGTGAACAGGCACGGCGAAAACCGCGGGACCGCATCTATTGTCCAAGCAGGCCGATACGATCGGTCACGTCACGGTCGCTGGCAAAGCCGTCATCCTCGCGCAGCCGCTGTCCGATCATCTTCACCAGCGTCGGATTGTCGGCGAACTTCGTATGGTTGAAGCTGTCCGATCCCTTGACCTTGGACAGGTCGACGACCGTCACGCCATAGGAGGCAAGATCGGCGGCATCCTTGTAGTCGCCGACGCGCGGCCGTGAACCGGCGATCAGGCCGGAGAGCCGCAGCGCGCGGTCGTCGTCCGACAACAGCAGGATGAATGGCTTGTCGGGCTTGCCATAGCGCCGCATCTGGCTCTTGAACACGTCGACATCGATGTCGGGCGAGGCCAGCACCACGTCGCCGAGCTTGCCGCCGAGGTCGCGGTCGCCGGTGATGGCCATCTGGCGCAGCGTTTCCATGGTGACCCAGGTTCCGAGCGAATGCGCGACGATGTCGATGCGCCGCGCGCCGGACTGCTCCAGCATCCTGAGCGTCACCTCCAACTGGTCGCGGGCAGCGCTGGCGCTTTCCTTGTCATAGACGTAGTCGGTGGTCCTGGCGCCCGATGCCCAGGAAAACAGCACTGGTGTGCCGGGATAGCCGGAATCATGGACGATCTGGGTCAGGCGATAGACGGCGGCATCGAAGCCGGTGTTGTAGCCATGCACGAAGACCATGACGCGGCCGCCACGCGCCGCGATGTCGGCGTTGAGCGCGCTGGAGAATTTCGGCTGCGTGTCGTAGCCGACGACCTCGGAAGCCATGAAATATTTGGCCGGGTCGTCCGACTTGCCGCGCGAGCGGCGCTCGATCTGGCCGGTCTTGTGAAGCCCCGGAACGGTGACGTTGACGCGGGCATAGTTCAGCGTCGCCGAGCGTTCGCCGTCGAAAACCTTGTTGGGATCGTCGGATTTCTTGCGCGTCGTGGCGATGAAGATCGAGTGGTTGCCGGCAATCTCCGTCACCGGCGCGGACACCATGGCGCTGCCCAGCAATTCCTGTGTTTGCTGGCCGGCGCAGCCGGCGACGAACAAGGCCAGGACAACGGTAAAAATCTTCTTCAAAGGCACGCCTGAATTTCCAACTCCGGCCGAAAGGCCTGTCTATCCTCACGATACCTCCCGGACAGGCAGAGTGCGGCAGAACTAAGTCATGTCCAGTCGAAATGTGATCGGCGCCCCGCTGCGGGCATCGCAGTGTTGCGCGAAAGCCAAAATGGCGGAAAACGCCTGCGTGATCCGCGCAATAAGCGCCGTCGCCGCCGGCCTTCCAATTCCCGCAGAGATAGCGATTTCAAGCCGCCCGGTGCGAGGGGGCATTAGAATGCACCCGCAAGTAGCTGAAAGTATTCCGCAAAATTTCCGCCCGGAAGGACGCACATGATGGACGATGGCGCCGCGTAGCCGGATATGCAATACGCGGCCTCGCGCCGCACCTTGTCCGGGCGCTCAACAACCGACGTGCGCGACCCGATCAATGATAGAGGTCCGCGGACAGCGTGCAACGCAAGGCGGCTTTCCCAAGGGTGGTTTCCGATGAACAGTTTCTCTTCCCGTGTTGCTGCCGCTGCGGCCGCGATCCGCCAGATCTTCCCTGAAACGCCGCTGCAGGAAAACGATTATCTGTCGAAAAAGACCGGTGCGCGGGTGCTGTTGAAGCGCGAGGATCTGTCGCCGGTCCGCTCCTACAAGATCCGCGGCGCCTTCAATTTCTTCCGCAAGACACTGGCGGCCGGCAACGAGGCTGAACTGTTCGTCTGCGCGTCGGCCGGCAACCACGCGCAGGGTTTTGCTTTCGTCTGCCGCCATTTCGGCAGGCGAGGCGTTGTGTTCATGCCGGTGACGACGCCGCAGCAGAAGATCGACAAGACCAGGCTGTTCGGCGGCGATTTCATCGAGATCAGACTGGTCGGCGATTTCTTCGACGACTGCTATCGCGCTGCCTTGGAATTCACCGGCAGTTCCGGCGCCTATATGGTGCCACCCTTCGATCACAAGGACATCATCGAGGGCCAGGCAACCGTCGCCTACGAGATCGCAGACCAGATGCCGGGCGCCCGCATGCCCGATATCGTCATGCTGCCGGTCGGCGGTGGCGGACTTGCCGCGGGCGTCACCCATTATTTCGCCGATCAGGGCAGGCAAGCACGGTTCGTCTTCTGCGAACCGGCCGGCGCGCCGAGCCTGCGCGAGAGCCTCGCGGCGGGAAAACGGCTCAAACTCGCCAAGGTCGACAATTTCGTCGATGGCGCCGCGGTGGCCGAGATCGGCCGCGAGCCGTTGCGTCATCTCAAGGATTTTCCAGCTGACACGGTGCGACTGATCCCGGAAAACCGGCTCTGCGCCACCATGATCGAGATGCTCAATGTCGAAGGCGTCGTGCTGGAGCCGGCCGGCGCGCTGGCGATCGATGCGCTCAAGGATTTCTCCAAGAAGGAGATCAGGGGCAAGACCATCGTCGCCGTGGTTTCGGGCGGCAATTTCGATTTCGAGCGGCTGCCGGACGTCAAGGAACGGGCGCTGCGCTTCGAGGGCCTGAAGAAATACTTCATCATCCGTTTTCCGCAACGGCCCGGCGCGCTGCGCGACTTCCTCGAACTGCTCGGGCCCGACGACGACATCGCCCGTTTCGAATATCTGAAGAAATCGGCGCGCAATTTCGGTTCGGTGCTGATCGGCATCGAAACCAGGGACCGCCGCAATTTCGATCTGCTCAAGGCGAAGTTCGAGGCCGAGGGCGTCCAGTATCAGGACATCACCGACAACGAGACACTGGCCGGGTTCATCATATGAGCGATCGGAGATCAAATGATTGAGCCGGGAAAAATCTTCGTCGCGCTGTTTTCCGGCATCAATGTCGGCGGCAATCGCATCGTCAAGATGGCGGAGCTGCGGTCGTTCTTCGAGGGGCTCGGCTTCTCCGATGTCGCCACCTATGTGCAGAGCGGCAATGCCGTGTTCCGGGGGAAAGAGGGCGAAGCGGTCACGTTGACGAAACAGATCGAAGCAGCCTTCGAGAAGAAATGGGGTTTTTATTCGCGCATCATGGTGCGTGATCTCTCGTGGTTCGAGCGGCTGGTGAGCGAAAATCCCTATCCGGAAGTTGCCGCGGACCACACGAAGCTGCACGCCTATGTGCTGGAGCGCGAGCCGACCGCCGACGAGGTGGCGCGGCTGGCCGAAAAATGCATCGGCCCCGAACGCTTCGAGATCAAGGGCGATGTGCTCTATCTGCACGCGCCGGACGGGCTGGGCAAATCGGTGTTTGCCGGACTGATCCCGCGCACGCTGAAAGTGCCGGGCACCGCGCGCAACTGGCGCTCGGTGCAGGCGCTGCTGGAAATGGCCGCTCAGGCCGGCGGGAAGTAGAGCATGATCCCGAAAAGTGGATACCGGTTTTCGCTAGAGATCATGCTCAAACAAACACTTATGCCGCTGGCGCGGGTTTCCAGTCGAAGGCCAGTTCTTCACGGAAAGCAAAGCGCTTGATGTGATCGGCGACAACGCTTTCCAGGCGTTCGAGCGAGCCGCCCTCGTCAGTCGTGACCGCGATATGAAGGGCGCCCGCGTCTGCGTCCAGAACTGTGCGGCCCATTGAGAGATCGATGGTGCCGTGGGTGGGATCGAACTCGACCGGAAATTTGTGCGCCCAGTGCTTGCACAGCTGTTGCAGATAACGGCTGGCGTGTTCGGTGGCGACATCGGCACGGCTGGTCGGCATGGATGAATTCTCCTGGTAAGCGCCGGCCTTGCCGGGCAGGCGCGATAGGCAGGTAGATAGGTGCCGTCGATCAAAACGGCAAAGGCGGCCGGCTGGTCCGCGTGGCCGCCCCATTCAAGATGGCGTGATCGCTACCAGGTGCCGGTGTTCGGCATCGAGGCCCAGGGCTCGGCCTTGGGCTTCGCCGGTCCCTTCTGCAGCAGCTCGAACGAGATGCCGTCCGGCGACTTGACGAAGGCCATGTTGCCGTCGCGCGGCGGCCGGTTGATGACGACGCCGTTGTCCATCAGATGCTGGCAGGTGGCGTAGATGTCGTCGACCTCATAGGCGAGGTGGCCGAAATTGCGCCCGCCCTTGTAGTCTTCCGGATCCCAATTGTAGGTCAGTTCGATTAGCGGCGCCTTGTCGGCGATGCCGCTTTGCTCGTCTTCCGATGCGGCGAGGAAGATCAGCGTGAAGCGGCCTTGCTCGTTTTCGTAGCGGCGCACCTCCTTGAGGCCGAGCTTGTTGCAGTAGAAATCAAGCGAGGCATCGACGTCGGCGACGCGGACCATGGTGTGCAGATAGCGCATGTGATTTCCTCGATAAATTGCGTTGCGGTGCAACATAGGGTCGGCCCTGTAAAAGGGCAATCATGCGGCAGCGCGCAATGCCGGCAAAGAACAAATCCGGTATTGCCCCAATGAACCGTGAAAAAAGGCACGGCAGGTCTTGCACACACCGGAAGCCGCAGTGTTAAGCTAGTGTCAAGAATCAGTCGCGGTGTTCTTGAAAAGAGGGGGCATTCTTATGGGGGAAAAGGCCTCTTTCATGGGGCGGGACGGACCCCTTGGCGACGCCCTGCAGCGTGACGAAGGCGGCGACGCCGCCGACCTGCTCGAAATTGCCGGCGCCATCAAGTGGTTCGATGTGGCCAAGGGCTATGGTTTCATCCTCCCGGATGACGGCATTTCGGGCGACATCCTCCTCCATGTGACATGTCTTCGAAAGGACGGCTTTCAGACGGCCCTGGAGGGCGCGCGCGTGGTCTGCCTCGTCAAACATGGCGACCGCGGATTGCAGGCCTTCCGGGTGCTCTCCATGGACGTCACCACCGCGGTCCACCCGGCCGAGATGCAGGAGCAGCGCACCCATGTCGCGGTGACGCCGGAGAGCGGTCTCGAACGCGCCTTGGTGAAATGGTTCAACCGCACCAAGGGGTTTGGTTTTCTCACCCGCGGCGAGGGCACCGAGGACATCTTCGTCCATATGGAAACCTTGCGCCGTTACGGTATCACCGAGCTTCGGCCCGGACAGGTCGTGCTGGTTCGTTTCGGGCGCGGCGACAAAGGCCTTATGGCCGCCGAAATTCACCCCGATATGGGGACCTTGCCGGTGTCGCACTAGGGCGTTTCCGGCCGAGGATCTCGAATGGCTTACAGGAACTGGCTGACCGCGGGCGCGATGTGCGCGATTGCCTTCATCGCCGCCGCCGGTGGTTACTTCTATTCCGAAAAGCCGACCTCGGCGGACAGCCGGGCGATGATCCTTCCGGCCGATCCGGCGCCATTGGTCGTGGTGACGAAAGGCGGTGATCGCTCTTTTTCCATCGAAGTCGCCGACACCGCTGCGGAGCGCGAGGCCGGCTTGATGTACCGCCAGGACATGGCGGACAACCACGGCATGCTGTTCGTCTTCGAGGTCCAGCAGCAGGTTGGCTTCTGGATGCACAACACGCCAATGCCGCTTGATCTGATTTTCGTCGGCCAGGATGGCAAGATCCGGGCGGTCAAGCACGGCGAGCCGCAATCGGACGCCGTCATCTCGCCCGGCGTGCCGGTGCGCTTCGTGCTCGAGCTCAAGGCCGGCACTGCCGCCAGGAACGGCATCGAGTATGGCGACCTTTTGCGCCACCCGGCCGTGGACACGGTATCCGGCCCCGGCATGCCACCAGCCGACAATAGCGATGCGCCGAATGGCGGTGGCGGTTGAGCACACAGGCGGGATCGCAGATGCAGTTTTTCACCCATGACGGCTTCGAGCTTGCCTTCCTCGACCGCCAGCCGGCATCGGGCGAAGGCGATCCGGTGCTCATGATCCATGGCTTCGCTTCGAGCCATTATGTCAACTGGGTGTCGCCCGGCTGGTTCAAGACGCTGAACGATGCCGGTTACCGCGCCATCGCCTTCGACAATCGCGGCCACGGCTCGTCGTCGAAGAGCTATGAGGAGGCCGACTACACGCCGGTCAAGATGGCTTCCGATGCCGCTGCCTTGCTCGGCCATCTCGGCATCGGGCGCGCCCATGTCATGGGTTATTCGATGGGCGCCCGCATCGCGGCGTTCATGGCGCTGTCCGATCCGGACAAGGTGGCGACGCTGGTCTTCGGCGGTCTCGGCATCGGCATGGTCGACGGTGTCGGCGATTGGGATCCGATCGCCGCCGCCCTGCTTGCCGATGATCCGGCCGCCACCAGCCATCCGCGCGGCCGGTCGTTTCGCGCCTTCGCCGACCAGACCCGCAGCGATCGCCGTGCCTTGGCCGCTTGCATCGCCAAATCGCGCGAATTGCTGAGCGAGCAGGATATCGCGCGCATCGCCCAGCCGACGCTTGTCGCCGTCGGAACCACCGACGACATTGGCGGCTCGCCCGACGAGCTTGCAGCGTTGATGCCGAACGCCAGCGCCTTTCACATCGAGGGCCGGGATCATATGCTGGCCGTCGGGGACAAGACCTTCAAGCAGCGCGTGCTGGAGTTCTATGCCGAGAATCCGCTCTGAGCGGACGGCGAGGGACGCGGGACGTGACTGCCCTCAGCCTGTGGTGAGAGCCGCCAGCGACCGCGCCATGTTTTCCCGGGCCTGCCGTTCAAAGCGTTGCCGGAATTCCTCGGTGTGGAAAATGTGTGGGCGGGCGAGGAAATTCTTCAGCACCGCACTGCGTCCGGCTCGCCACATCGGCTCCTCCACCCAGTGATACTCGCGCCGCACGGCGCGCTCATAGGCGTCGAAGGCGTCCGGCGCGGCTCCCAGGATCGACAGGTCCATATCCAGAAAAAGACTTGCGTCCCGTGTGGCCGCCGCGTCGTCGAACGGCGGCACCTGGTGCGTGGCGGTGGCGACGATCATTGCCGAGATGCGGTCGAGACGTGAAGGATCCGCGCGGCCCGCCAGCTCTTTCTCGGCAAGGGCCGCACTTTGCGCCTCATTGTCCTTGGCCTTGCTGTCGTAGATGGCATCGTGGAACCAGATCGCCGCTTCGATCGCCTCGGGGTCGCCGAGCAATTCTCGACAGTCGCCAGCGAGCGCCAGCATTGCCTCGATATGGGAAAGGTTGTGATAGTGGCGGCCTGGCGCCCGGTAGAGAGCCGAAAGCTCGCTTTTCAGCGCGTCGTCGATCAAGGGTTCGTTTTCCATGGCTGCTTGAATTCCCGCGAACCAAATCCATTTGACAAAGCACTAAGGAAAATTGAGTTCAATCGTGCTATGATCTGGCTTATATGTGCGGCCAGGCAACAGGCAAGCACTACAGGCAAGCCAGGCAGGACGCAGGACCAGACGGCGATGAACAGCATCAGCATTTCCCGACACAGCGCATTGAAGCCGGTCGATCCGATCTGGCGTTCGATCCGCGACGAGGCCATGGAGGCTGTCAACCGCGATCCGCTGCTCGCTGCATTCCTTTATTCGACCATCCTCAACCAGGACAGCCTGGAGGAGGCGGTCATTCATCGGCTGGCCGAGCGGCTGGCGCACCAGGACATCGGCTCCGATCTCATCCGCCAGACCTTCAAGTCCATGCTGGCCGACGACAAGGAGTGGCCGACGACGGTGCGTGTCGACATCCAGGCCTATTACGATCGCGATCCGGCTTGCGACCGCTTCATCATGCCTGTGCTCTATTTCAAGGGTTTCCACGCCATCCAGACCCATCGGCTGGCGCATTGGCTGTGGAACCAGGGGCGCAAGGATTTCGCGCTCTACCTGCAGAGCCGCTCGTCCTCGGTCTTCCAGACCGACATCAACCCGGCCGCCCGCATCGGCAAGGGCATCTTCATCGACCACGCCACCGGCCTCGTGGTCGGCGAGACCGCGGTCATCGAGGACGACGTGTCGATCCTGCATGGCGTGACGCTGGGCGGCACCGGCAAGGCCGGCGGCGACCGCCACCCCAAGATCCGCTATGGCGTGCTGATCGGCGCCGGCGCCAAGATCCTCGGTAACATCGAAATCGGCCATTGCTCGAAGATCGCGGCCGGCTCGGTGGTGCTGTCGCCGGTGCCGCACAACAAGACGGTTGCCGGCGTGCCGGCCCGCGTCGTCGGCGAGACCGGCTGCGATCAGCCGTCGCGCCAGATGGACCAGCTTCTACCGTCGCAGACGATGGATCAGGTCGTCAGTTTCGACATCTGATTTTCACGGCGCCGCCGTCTGCTGTCGAATTCCGGCCGCGGGCAGGAGCGGGCGGTTGTCTCGCCTTATCAGGCCGCTTGCCTTTACATCGCCATTGTCGACGTGCCAGAAGCGCGTTGAACGAGCAAGCCCGATGATCGGAGAAGACTGTTGAAGCCGGACGAAATCAGAAAGCTGGACGCCTATTTCAAGCGCGTCTTCCAAAACCCCAAGCTTGAGGTCAAGGCACGGCCGCGCAAGGATGATTCGGCCGAGGTCTATGTCGGCGACGAATTCCTCGGCATCGTCTTCAAGGACGAGGACGACGGCGATTACAATTTTTCGATGGCAATTCTCGACATCGATCTGGCCTGAGCCAGCAAATCTTGCGGTCGGTCGGCTCATGCGGCCGGCCAGCCGGTTCCCTCGAAGCGTTCTTAGCGTCCCGCCTTCAGAACGCGCCCGGCTTCAGTGGCGATTGCCGCGTCGAGCGCCTGCCAATCGCCCAAAAACTCCCTTGGGAAGCGATAGGTGAGGCTGAGTTCGTCGCCGACCTGAATGTCGCGCTCGCAAGGCGCCAGCGATTGCTCGGCACTCGGCCCGCTCAGGCAACGGGCCACGAACGGCTCCTTGCCGGGGCGATTGCCGACAACCAGCACCTCGTTCAGATAGCCTGATTTCTCGTTGAAACCATAAATCATCGTGCCGCCAGGCCCGGCAATGCCGGGTCGGGTGATCAACGCGCTGTAGATCGGCGTGAAGCGGCCACTCATGTCACGCGACATCATCTGCTGTTCGAAGGACAGAAAGACGACGTTCTTGACTGTGCCCGTGTGGTTGAAATCGTTGCGCGCCGGCTCGCTGTAGCCGTCCATCTGGGGATAGCGCAGATAGAGGTCGAGCCGCGAGGCGATGCCGTCGCGCCGGGCTTGGGCGAAACGGATGGCGTTGGCCGGGACCGTGATGACATTGTTGCCGATCACCACCTGGTGCACCGTTGCGTCGTCGGTGTATCCGGCCATGGCGATCGAGTGGCCGAACCATTTGCCGGCAAGGCTGATCGCCACCGACAACAGGGCGAGCGCCGCGAACCCGTAGAGCACCCGCTTCATCAGCGTGGAATCGACCACGGTAAGTTCGTTGGCGAGCGCTGCCTGCTTCATCTCAGTCCTCGAATCTCGGGCCGCCCGTCCGCCTCCAGTGTCCCTGGGCGGCACACATCGCACGGCACGGCTCTTGCAGCCTGCATGGAACGACTGTGCAATTTCATGGTAAATGGAAAGTTAAGATGGGACCGCTGGAACTCACACTCTTTGCTTTTGCCGTCGGGTTGACGGCCTGCGGGCTGGCCGGATCGGCCATGGAACTGGTGTCGGGCCGCAAGGTCGCCTTCACCGAACCCTATGTGTCGCCGTCACATGTCTTGCGCTCGCTGCTCGCCACGGCCTGTGCCGGACCCTTCATGCTGGTCAACGATGCCATCGATGCCCGGCGTCAGCGCCGCATTTCAACGTTGGCGCTGATGTCCTGCGGCTGCACGGCAATTGCGTGGACCTTCGCGCTGGGCGTCGTCGTGCTTGCCATTGCCTCATGGACGGTCCGTCTCCTAGGGTCCGAACTGCCAGGCTGAGACGATTCGGAGACCAGAAATGCCGCTTTATGCGATCGACGGAACAGAGCCCAGCTTCGCCGATGCGGACTCGAACTGGATCGCGCCCGATGCGACGCTGATCGGCGACGTCAGGGTCGGACGCAATGCCGGCTTCTGGTTCGGCGCCGTCATCCGCGGCGACAATGAGCCCATCGTCATCGGCGCCGACACCAATGTGCAGGAACATACCGTCATGCACACCGATCCCGGCTTCCCGCTGACGATCGGGGAAGGCTGCACGATCGGCCACCGCGCCTTGCTGCATGGCTGCACGATCGGCGACAACAGCCTGATCGGCATGGGCGCCATCGTGCTGAACGGCGCGAAAATCGGCAGAAATTCTCTGGTCGGCGCCGGCGCGCTGGTCACCGAAGGCAAGGAATTCCCGGACAATTCGCTGATCGTCGGTTCACCTGCCAAGGCGATCAGGGTGCTGGACGACGCGGCCGTGGCCAGGTTGCGCGGCTCGGCGGCGCATTATGTCGCCAACGGCAAGCGCTTCAAGGTTGGGTTGAAGAAGGTCTGAGGCCGGTTTGGCCACCTGTCGGCGAGGGTTCGTCGCGCCCCAACTCACTGTTCGTTGGAGCTGCGCCCGGCCATCGCATCGCGCAGCAATGAAGCACCGGCTTCAAAGCCGGCAATCTCGGCCTCTTCCACGGCCGTCCTGTAGTTATCGATGCGGGTTTCGAGTGCCGGGTCGGCGCCCGCCACCAAAAGCAGGCGGATCGCATCGGCACTGCGGATTGCCACCGAATAGTGAAGCGGCGTCCAATCGTTCACACCCCGCATGTTCGGGTCGGCGCCGCCGTCGATCAATACCCGCACGATGTCCAGCCTGTCGGCCCGGTCGGTGGACAGCGCCGCAATGACGGACGGAAACCCGCCGTGATCCTGATAGTTCGGATCCGAGCCAACATCCAGCAAGGTCGAGATGAAACCGACGGGGCTCCAATAGATCCCATATTCCAGCGGATGCCCGAGGCCGAGTTCAAACGGCATGCGCTCATCGAACCAGCGGGGCGAGCCGCCCAGGGCTACGCCGAGGCCTTCGAAATCGCCGGCCTTGAAGGCATCGTCGATCACCTTGAACAGACGATGACGTTCGCACCGATCTTCCGGGATTTCCAACATCGCCGTGATCCAGAAGGCGAAACTGACGGCCTATAGTGCCTCGATCTGCTGCCGGCGGAAAGGTGGTCGCGACGTTCTGATGCGCTCGTTGGGATATGTGGTCCCCTGGCCACCGCTACGCGGCTTTGTTTTTTGCTTTCTTCCCTGCCGTAGGCTTGGTCCGTATTCGCATGCCTCCACCCTTAGGGGTTTCGATTTCAAATGCATCCGTACTCCTCACCAGATCGCTCAGTTTGCTGAAGCCGTAGGTGCGAGGGTCAAAATCTGAAAACAGGTTTGACAGCTGCTTTCCAAATGTGCCGAGCAATACCCAACCATCCTCACTGTCCATCTGACCAATGACTTTCTTGAGTATGGGCATCGCAGCGCTGGACGATTGAAGCGGCTTGGCTGCAGGCGCGGTATCTTGAATGTTGGCCACGCCACGTAGAAGATTTTCGGTGTAGATGAAACGGCGGCATGCCTGCCGAAAACTCTCCGGTGTCTTCTGCTCGCCGAACCCGAATACATCGACACCCTGTTCGCGAATGCGGGCGGCAAGCCGGGTGAAATCACTATCGGAAGAAACCAGGCAGAAACCATCGAAGCGACCGCTATGGAGGAGATCCATGGCATCGATCACCAGCGTGATATCTGAGGCGTTCTTCCCGGTGGTATAGGCGAACTGCTGCTGCGGAATGATCGCATGCTTTGACAAGACGTCAGTCCATCCCTTCGACCGGACGTTTGAAAAGTCACCGTAGATGCGGCGGACGCTGGCTTCACCAATCTTCGCGATCTCCGCGAACAGGCCGTCGGCAATCTTGGCGGAAGCGTTGTCGGCGTCGATAAGAACCGCAAGGCGAGGTGATCGGGGCTCGGGAGGCATGCGACACTTCCTGCGGCTGGCGCCCTCTCAAGATTCGAACTCTAGCCGGCGAAACCATTGCCAAACCACGGTTCGCGCTACTTGCTGTTGTAGCAGAGGTGGGCTGCAAACAGGAATCTAAGGAATAGAAATCGTGACATTGTCAAGATTTCAATGGACCGCCAGAAATGGCGGAGCCGGCCCGGGGACGGGGCCGGCTCCTTTCACCCGGTCGTTGGGGACGGGGAGGGTGGGGACTCGACCGGGTTTCTCCTGAAGCGCCTCGCATTCACGCGGCGCGCTTGAGCTCTGTTCTAGCGGACGCTGGCGACCGCGTCGGAGCGGCCGTCATTGATCGTCACCCAAGCACCGGAATTCTGGTCCGACTGGCGCTTGAGATAGGTGTAGTCGGTGTCCGTCCAGGACAGGACCTTGGTCTCGAGATTGTCGAGGATGAATTCTCCGAGGCTGGTGCGCACTGTCAGCACCGCGTGGCCGTCGCCATTCGGCTGGCGCGCCACCGTCATCAGCAAATTGCCGGCCGGCATGCCCGCATCCATCAACTCGCGGCGCTTTTCCAGCGCGTAATCCTCGCAATCGCCATAGCCATTGGCCGGATAGGCCCAATATTCCTCGACACCGTAGTTTTCCATGTCGGTGCGCGGCTTGATGCGGGTGTTGACCGAATTGTTGACGTTGACGATCGTCGCCCACAGTTTGCGGGTCAGTTCGATCGGCGCACCCTTCGGGGTCCGTTCGCTGCATTCGCCAGGACTGCGCTGGCAGAACTCATAATGACCAACAGGCTGGGTGGTGCGTCCGCCGGTGTGCATATAGGCCGGTCCCGCGGCATATGCTGATCCCCAAGCGGAAAGCTGCATCGCCATTGCCACCAGCAACAGCTTGCCCCTCGTTTTCTTCATTGTTGTAGTCTCCCCGTTCGAAGGAGACATTGCCACATGTGGATTTATTTGACGCAAAAGCGCGAAGTAGATATTGAGTAAAACTCCAGTAGAATAAAAATAAAATTTGAATCATTTGAGTATTAATTCGTTTGGATCTTGAGGCGCGAATCTCGGCGCGCGGAGGGCTCCCAAGCCCGCCAAGAGTGGGCTAAGCATGCCGGTCATGGCGTCGAAAACAAAACCGGCCACAAGGGCCGGTTTCCTGGAGTGTCGCTGTCGGGCCTGCTCAGGTGCGTGGCGTGTTGAATTCGGAATCGAGCGTTTCGGGGCGCTGGATCACAGCGAATTCGATGGCGACGCCGTCCTCGAAATGACGCACGACCTGCCCGCGCATGGTGCCAAGCATGACCTGGATGCCGATCGCCGGTTTGACGTCGATCTCGACCGCGGCGCCGGAGAGCGAAAGGTCGATGATACGGCACTGGTACTGGCGGCCGTCGGTGAGCTGCAGCACGCTGGTCGGATTGCGCGGCGCGACGCGCTCGTGGCGGCGATCTTCCGGCAGGTCGAGTTCATGCTTGTTGGCGAGCCAGGTCAATTGCGCGGCCAGCTTGTCCTTCTTGCGATCCGACGCGATGACGGTCATCGCGAAACCGTCCTGCAAGGTGCGCGTGACGACACCTTCGATGCGGCCGATATGATCGATGTAGGCAATGATTTTTTCGCCGGGCATGCCGATGCGGTCGGTGCGAAACGCGACGTTGCCCGGTGACATGTCGACGACCTGGCAGGGGTGTTCGGTGCGGTCTTCCAGCATGAAGCGTCCGTAGATTTTGACCCGGACGCGCTGAAAGTTACGCCTTTCAGCTTGGGACGGCGCATAGTCGACCGCCGCTGACCTCATGACTGCCTACACCCCGTTTGGCATCCCGCGCGCCGATGCGAGGAACTTCATCAGAGAAGTACAACAAGGCGGGTTAACAAAGGGAAAAAGCGGCGCTCCAAGGTTTCCTTTTTGCAGGCCGTGGTGCCAAAACAGCGGCGCGGTTTTGGGCGACGTGCATCAGGCCGCAAACGGACTATTCCTCGCGCCCGCCATCGAAGACGACGAGATGGCGGATGCGGCGCGCCCGGCCGAGCGCCGAGATCGTCTCGGGTGCTCCAAGTTCATCGGGAACGAGCGAGGGAACATCGATCGCCGGACGGTTGTTGAGGAGCTCCTTCTCCGGATCTATGACGCGGATCGAATCGATCAACGCGTCGGTGATCGGGTCGGCACCCAGCCAGAAGGGCTTCTCCACGGCGCTGATGACGCCCAGGCAGCGTGGATTTTCGACGCCGCCGTCAAGCGGCAGGGCAAGCAGTTCGAACTTGTTGGAGCGCCCGTTGCGGCTGAAGCCCTCATAGCTGATGAGCACGACCGACTTCTGCTCGAAGACGCCGTGGATCAGCCGCGAGACGAGCCGTTGATCCTTCTCGCGCCACAGCGACGGAAAGGAAAACCCCTTGAGCTCGCGGCCGTAGCAGGCGCAAAGCCTCGTGCCGGCCAGCCGGAATACGGCTTGCCCGCGCGTGTCACGTTCCAGGATAAAGGTGTCGGCCAGCAGCGACTTGATGTCGGCCGGCTCGACCTCCGAACGCTTCGGGGCAGGGCGTCCGTCACGCAGGCGATTCCAATATTGGAACAGCGTGATCGATCCATTCTGATTCATGCTATGCTGCTCCGCGCATTCTGTCGTCTGATGTCCCATCGGTGAACAGAAGGGCGCCCTCCGATGACCTACATGCGTTGCGGAGCAGGAAGCGTGCCAGCGTCGTTAACACTTGTTCACGGGTCGGGGCCGTTAAGGTTAACAAGTGGTTTACGTTGCATAGAAGCGAGCCCCGTGGCACACAAAAACCACTCCAGAAGCGGTCGTTTCGCGACGATCGGCAGCACTTCAGTCAGAGTTTTAGGGGAGCAGGGGGCTCGACCAGCCGTTCAGGGGAAACCTTGAACGGCTTCTTTTTTGATTCGCGCCAGGCGATTCGGGGTTAACGGCGGGCGTGTATTTCTACCTGCCGACAAGTGCTGGCAACCATCCCGGCGGTCGCTAAGGCGGCATCGTCCGATCGCTATGCGACGAAAAATCTGCGTTCCGTGGTCGGCTGGTGTGAACTATCGCTTCTTCCCCGGGCCGAAGGTCAGCGCCAGAGCGCCAACCAACACGACACCCTTGACGAAGTCCTGCGTGTAGTAGGGCGCGTTCAGCATGGTGAGGCCGTTCAGGAGGACGCCGACGAAAATTGCGCCGGCCACCGTGCCGATCACATGCGGGCGACGCTTGTCGAGCACGGCATAGCCGATCAGCGAGGCCGCCACCGCATCGAGCAGGAGCGAGTTGCCGGCCGAGACGTCGCCGCGGCCGACACGCGAAGCGACGATCAGCCCTCCCAACGAAGCAAGCGTGCCGGACAGGATATAGGCCCAGAGTCGATATGCCTTGGTCGGCGCGCCGGATAGATGCGCGGCCGTTTCGTTGCCGCCGATCGCATAGAAGACGCGTCCCCAGCGCGTACGCTCCATCAGGAACCAGGCGAGGATGGCGACCACCGCCATGACCACGACAGACAGGGGTACGGTGTCGAAGAGCCGTGACCGGCCGAGGATCAGGAAAGCCGGATCGTAAGCACCGGGAACGGACGAGCCGTCGGGCAGCACCATGCCGGCGGTGATGGAGCGGCCGCCGGTCGGGATTAGCTGCAGGCCGGCGAGCAGGAACATTGTCGCCAGCGTGGCGAGAAGATCGGGGACGCCGATGCGGACAATCAGCAGTCCGTTCAGGAGGCCTATGAAGGCGCCCATCAGCAAGACCAGACCCATGGTCTGGGCCGCATCCAGCTGCCATACGACCATGGCATAGCTTGCCGCCATCACCGACGAGGCGGCGATGCTGCCCACCGAGAGATCGAAGCCGTCGGCCGACATCGTGATCGAGACCCCGACGCCGAGGATCGCCACGACCGAAACCGCCTGCAGGATGGAGAACAGGTTGGCCGAGCGGATGAAGGCGGGCTGCGCGTACCAGAAGCCGATCACCATCAGTGCCAGCAGCACGAACAGCGCGTAACGGCGCGTTTCGCGGAAAAGCGATGTGCGCGGGGCGGCCTGCTGGACCGTCGTCGGGTTCGTCATCGATGCTCTCCGGCCTTTTCGCTCTCGACCTTGCCGATCTGGTCGGTCAGCGGGCCATGGCCGTCACCGGCCTCGTGAAGGGAGTGATCGCGCATGACGAGGATGCGGTCGGCAACCTCCAGCGCCTCTTCGGTGTCGCTGGTCGCGATCAGCGTGGCGGAACCGCTTTGGCTGTTGCGGATTGCGGAGATCAGGTCGGCACGCGCCCCGACGTCGACACCCTGGAAGGGCTCGTCGAGCAGCAGCAGCCGGCAAGGTGCCGCCTGCCAGCGGGCGAGCACGACCTTCTGCTGGTTGCCGCCGGAAAGCTCGTCGAGCGTGTCATCGGGGCCGCGCGCCTTGATGCCGAGCCGGGCGATCGCCTCGGCGGCAACCTTGCGCTCGCGCGCGACCCGCAGCAGGCCGTCCGGAAACCAGCGCCGCAGATGCGGCAGGGCGATAGTACCGGCAATCGAGGCGCCGGGAACCTCGGGCGGTAGCAGCGACGATGCCCAGCGGTCCTCGGCGACCATGAAGACGCCGTTTTCGATCGATCGCGCCGGCCCGTTGGAAAGCCACGGTTTTCCATCGAGCACGAAGCTGCCTTGCGCCAGCGTTTCCAGACCAAAAAGCGCGCGCAACAGCCGGCTCTTGCCAGAGCCAAGCGTGCCGGTCAGAGCGACGACCTCGCCGGAGCGCAGATCGAGATCGAAAGGCCTCGCACCGGGAATCAGTTGCGCACCCTTGATGGAGGCGATGATTGGGGCCGCCGAAATCTTGCCGTCATGGGTGGCGGCTTCCAGCGTCCGCCCGATCATGGCCGCAACGGCGGCCGGGAAATCGATCGGTTTGGCAAAGGCGCCGACGATGCGACCGCCGCGCATGACCACGGCGCGGTCGGCGATGGCGGCAAGGTCGCCCAGCCTGTGCGAGATGTAGAGGATTGCCATGCCGCCCGCGCGCAGCCGCCGGATGATGGCGAAAAGCCGGTCCGCTTCCGTGGCCGAGAGGCTGGATGTCGGCTCGTCGAGGATTAGAACGGAGGCCTTGGCCGCGACGGCGCGGGCGATGGCGATCAATTGCCGCTCCGCCGGCCGCAGGTCGATGAAGTCGCGGTCGAGCGGCAGGTCGAGATCGATCAGCGCCGCGATGGCGCGCGCACGCCTGCGGATCGACCGGGCCGAGACGAAGAAGCGCTCGCCCGGCTGGCAAAGTTCATCGAGCAGAAGATTCTCCGCGACCGTCAGTCCGGCAGCCCCCGCCTGATCCGTCGCCTGATGGACGGTCGCGATGCCGGCGGCCTTGGCGGCGCTGGGCGAGGCGAGGGCGACGATCCCGCCGCCCAGGGTGATCGTTCCGGCGTCGGGTACATGCGAGCCTGAAAGGATTTTCACCAGAGTCGATTTGCCGGCGCCATTGGCGCCCATCAGCGCCACGACCTCCCCGGCTGCCACGGTAAGATCGGCTCCAGCGAGCGCGCGCGTCGGGCCAAAGGATTTTTCGATCCCGGCGACAGCGACGGCAATGGGGGCGGCGGTGAGGGACAATTGGTTCAGCCGGTTACAGGTTGAGCGGGAACTGGGAAAGGCAAGCAAGCCAACGGGGCACGGTCGTAATTGTCAGCCGCCATATTCCATGATCGCCAGTCCGGCATTGTAATCCGGCGAATAGACGATGCCGTTGGCGTCGACGAATACGTCGGTCGACTGGATCACTTGCGGCCGATTCGGACGTTTGTCGACCATGCGGCTGGGAGCCGGCGGCACCAGCGCCCCGGTCTCCTTTGGGCGATAGGGATCGGAGATGTCGAAAACGCGCACGCCGGCATTCTGGTAGGTTGCAAAGATCAGGGTGTCTGACACAAAGCTGCCCGGCCGGTTCTCGTGCAGATTGTGCGGACCGAAATGTCCGCCCTTGGCGGTGTAATCGGTCTCGTCCGGGGTCGGCAGGGTCGAGATCGAAATCGGGTTCGCCGGATCGCGTATGTCGAAGATCCAGGTGAGCTTGCGCCCATCCTCCTCATGGTCGAGCACGGCCTCGTCGGCGACAACGAGCAAGCCGCGTTTGAGCAGCGGCAGCGCCGAATGGGTGCCGCCACCATAGGGCGGCGACCAGTTCCTGTGGCTGATCAGCCTCGGCAGGGCAGGGTCGGCGACATCGAGGACGGTCAACCCGCCGTCGCGCCAGCAGGCATAGGCGGTATCACCCTCGACGACCGCATGATGCAACGCATAGCGGCGGCCGTCGGGCCAGCCGGGTGTCTCGCCGCCGGCAAGATGCATTCCTGGAATCCACCAGCGACCGGCCTCGACTGGCCGTGCCGGGTCCTGAAGGTCGACCGTCAGCAGGATGTAGTCGCTGTAGCCGTCGAGAAGCGCCGATACGTAGGCGTAGCGCCCGCCGACGTACCAGATGCGGTGGATGCCGATGCCGTCGACCGGGAAGAAGCCGATCTGGCGAGGCTGCGTCGGCTTCGAGATGTCATAGACGGCCATGCCGGCCGACCAGGTCCGCGCCGCGCCCGAACCAGACGCGGTGCCGATCGTCTCGCCGATCGACTGGGTGTAGTAGACCTTCTCGTCGAACGCGAAAGCGGCGTCGGCGAACAGATCGCGTGCATGGACGACCAACAGCAGATCCTCATGCGTCTGCAGATGGATGGTCCAGGTATTCGGCAGCGCGGGCACGAACACCGTCCCGCCCGGATTCTTGGGATCCCGTACATCGATGATGGAAAAGCCTTGTGACCAGGGATGCGCGACATAGGCGAAGCCGCGATGCACCATCACCTGCAATCCGTCCGGCCGCCCGCCTTGGTCGGAATGACCGATCAGGCGCATGTTCCTGGAATAGTCGGGGGTGGGGACAGAAACCATAATTGTCTTTCAAAAGGTCGGTCCGGCGTACTTTGCCTGTCGCAGCGGGTGGTGTGGCGGAGGCAGGCGCAATCATCCCCCAGCAGGCCGGGGGATGATTGTTTGGATCGCTGATTTTGTGAAGGCGCTGAAGCTCAATTCGTCGCCGGGATCCACGGTGCCTTTGCGGCATCGCTGTCCTTGAAGGCCGGGAATTTCGCCTGCAGGTCCTCGATCGTCTTGATGTTGTTGTCGACGAGGTCCTTTCTGGTGACGAGCGTCGGCTGGATCAGCACCGAATGGCCGGGATTCTGTCCGGCGATCAGCTGGGCCAGCGCGCGCACCGAAGCCTCGCCGACGACGGCCGGGTTGGTTGCCGCCGTCGCCACCCACGGGCTATTCGGTTCGAGGATGGCCTGGATGTCCGAGGTCGAGATATCGACACCGTAGATCTTCACCTTGTCTGCCACGCCAAGCTCGTCGATGGCGAGCTTCACGCCACGGGCGAACTCGTCCCATGGGGCGAAGACGACCGAAAGCGTCGGGTTGGCGGTGAGCACAGCCTTGGTCTGGTCGGCGACCGAAGCGGCAACGGTGTCGTTGACCACGCCCCAGGTGGCGACTTCCTTGATGCCTGGGTACTTCTTGCCGAAATCCTTCCACACCGCATAACGGCGGTCGAGCGGTGCGAAGCCGGCGACATAGAGGACGCCGCCGTCGAATTTCTCGCCCTGGTCCTTGACCGCCTGGTCGAGCACGAGGCGCGCCATGTCGGCATCGGACTGCTCGACCTGCGGGATCTTGGGGTTGTCGAGGTTGGTGTCGTAGGCCACCACTGGAATGCCGGCGTCAAGCGCTGCCTGTGCGACGTCCTTGATGGCTTCTGGCTGGCCGTTGTTGATGATGATGCCTTGCACGCCGAGATTGATCGCCTGCTGGATCAACTGCCGCTCGGTGTTGATGTCGTTGCGCGCCTGCGAGATGTTGGCCTCGATGCCGAGCGCATCGGCCTGGCGCTTCACGCCGGCCTCGAATGCCTGGAGCCAGTCACCGGAGCCGAGGAAGCTGACGACGGCGATCTTGACGCCGCCCTTATCGAAGGGTGCCGGCGCGCCGGATATGCCCTGCGCCGAAGCCGCGGTGGCGAGACCGGCTATGCCGGCGGCTGCCGCCAGCGAAAGAATATGCTTGATCATGTGGAGACCCCTTTGAAATTGGCCGCATTCTAGGGGGGAGGCCCATCGCTTCCGAGAACGCTCATTGCGAGTTTTTCAAATCCCGGAGCATTTCCACTTCGCTTCCTTTCGGTTTCGTAGCAAATGAAGACGATGCGGTGCCGGGCGTTCGCTGTTGAGAAAACAGAATTGTTCCAACCCGGACATCCTTGCTCTAAAGGACGCGCAGGAATTCCTGGACCAGATGCGCATGAACGAACCGGTAAACCCTTCGGACACGGAACAGATGGACGACGCGCCGCGACGACGGCGCGAGCCGGTGTTCAACCTGCCACCCGTCGTGTTGGCGGTGATCGGCATCTGCGTCGTCGTCTACCTGTTGCAGCAATATGTGTTGAGCGAATCCCAGCAGATGACATTGCTGTATGACGGGGCCTTCATCCCCGTTCTCTACACCGGGCAATACGGCTTCGACTGGTTCCTGTTTTCGCGGCCCTTCACCTATGCCTTCATGCATGGCGGCTTTGCTCATATCGCCATCAACATGGTGTGGCTCGCCGCGTTTGGTTCACCATTGGCAAACCGCCTGGGAACGCTGTGGTTCGCGCTGTTTTTTGCCGCAACCGGGTTGGCTTCGGTCGCGCTTTTCTGGGCGATCCATCCTTATGGTGAGGCGCCGCTGGTCGGGGCTTCCGGTGCGATATCAGGCATGATGGGGGCTGCGGCGCGTTTCGGCTTCCGCACCGACCGTTCGGCCGGCAAGGCCGCCTTCGCCGGCCCTGTGCTGCCGATCGCATTCGTATTGCGCTTGCGCGGTGTCGTGATCTTCCTCGCCATGTGGATGGTCATCAATCTCGCCACCGGCCTGCTCGGGTTTGCCCCAGGGGTAGATGGTCAGATCGCCTGGGAGGCCCATATTGGCGGCTTTTTCGCGGGCTTCTTCGGCTTGCGTTGGTTCGACAGGCGATGGCAGGCGCCTGAATGGGAGACGACCGACCACCGCACTTGAAATGCAACCGATCACGGCGCACGATGTTCACTCTTACGTGAAGGCCGGTCAGGGCAGGAACCGGCAGGCAAAGCAGAGGAGGACGCCATGACGGTGAAGGCAATTCTCGAGAGAAAAGGCCATGACGTGTTGACGCTCGGGCCGAACGAAAAGCTTAGCGAAGCCATCCGCATCCTGGCAGAGCACAAGATCGGTGCGCTGGTCATCACCAATGGCGATCGCAAGATCGTCGGCATCCTGTCAGAGCGCGACATCGTCCGGGTTGTCGCCCGCGAAGGTGGAGCCGCGCTGGATATCGCCGTGCGCTCGGCAATGACGCCGAAGGTGAAGATCTGCAACGAGAATCACACCGTCAACGAGGTGATGGAGATCATGACCCGAGGCCGCTTCCGCCATCTGCCGGTGGAGAAGGACGGCATGCTCGATGGCATCGTGTCCATCGGCGATGTGGTCAAGCGCCGCATCGAGGATGTCGAGCGCGAGGCCGACGAGATCAGGGCCTATATCGCCACCGCCTGAGCGGCGAGGCGAACCGCCGGCCGGAGAACCGACCGGCGGAGCCGTGGTTTACCTGTTGTCGAGTTCGGAGCGGACGAGCGCGAGCCCGCGCCGGGTGATGCGGTAAGGGCCGCCTCCCGACGAAGAAACCGCCTTCTTACGCTTCAGTTTTCGAAACATATCGAGATCGACGCCCGGATAATGCCAGCCGTCGCGGGTCAGGCATTTGACGGAGGCGATCCGCTTTTTCTCGTTCTTTTCGATTTCAATGCGTCCACCCTGCGCGAGCAGGTGCAGGATGCGCTGTTCTATGCGCGAAATGTCCATGTGAGAGTTTTCCGGGAAAACAAAAAATGCCGCCGCCGCGAAGCTTCGCGGCACGGGGTTTCGGTTTTCTGCCCTGCCTCGCCAGGAGGTCAGGGCCTTACCGGGACTGAGCGTAAGTGGACATCCACTCTCCATTGGAATGAGCGTCCTATAGGCGAACGCGGCTGAAAAGGCCAGTCCGTGGCTTTGCGCTTGTCTCTTTTGGCGGTTTGCACTAGCGAAGTTGCAAATCAGAATGTGCATTAATGCAGCTTCCCATCATTCCAGTTCGCAGGCCGCCATGTCCCTTATCGACACCCGTACTCCTGACGCAAAACGCCTGATCCCCGGCGCAACCGGCGACTGGGAGATCATCATCGGCCTCGAGGTCCATGCGCAGGTCACTTCGGAAGCAAAGCTGTTTTCGGGCGCCTCGACGGCCTTCGGCGCGCCGCCTAACGCCAATGTCAGCCTGGTCGATGCGGCGATGCCGGGCATGCTGCCGGTCATTAACGAGGAATGCGTCAAGCAGGCGATCCGTACCGGCCTGGGGCTGAAGGCGCAGATCAACCACAAGTCGGTCTTCGATCGGAAGAACTACTTTTATCCCGACCTGCCGCAGGGCTACCAGATTTCACAGTTCAAGCAGCCGATCGTCGGCGAGGGCACGGTCATCGTTTCGGTGGGCCCGGACCGCCAGGGCGAATTCGAGGACATCGAGGTCGGCATCGAGCGGCTGCATCTGGAGCAGGATGCCGGCAAGTCGATGCACGACCAGCATGCGACCATGTCCTATGTCGATCTCAACCGCTCCGGCGTGGCGCTGATGGAGATCGTCTCCAAGCCGGACATGCGCTCGGCCGACGAAGCCAAGGCTTATGTCACCAAGTTGCGCACCATTGTACGCTATCTCGGCACCTGCGACGGCAACATGGACGAAGGTTCGATGCGCGCCGACGTCAACGTTTCGGTGCGCAAGCCGGGCGGCGAGTTCGGCACGCGGTGCGAGATCAAGAACGTCAACTCGATCCGCTTCATCGGCCAGGCCATCGACTACGAGGCGCGCAGGCAGATCGCCATCCTCGAGGATGGCGGCAAGATCGATCAGGAGACGCGGCTGTTCGACGCCGTCAAGGGCGAGACGCGCTCGATGCGCTCCAAGGAAGAGGCGCATGATTACCGCTACTTCCCCGATCCCGACCTTTTGCCGCTGGAATTCGACCAGGCCTATGTCGATGCGCTGGCCAAGGAATTGCCGGAACTGCCGGACGACAAGAAGGCGCGGCTGATCGCGTCGCTCGGCCTGTCCGTCTATGACGCCTCGATCCTGGTTTCGGAAAAGCCGATCGCCGACTATTTCGAAAAGGTGGCCGCCGGCCGCGACGGCAAGCTTGCCGCCAATTGGGTCATCAACGATCTGCTCGGGCAATTGAACAAGGCCGGAAAAGACATTGAAAACGCTCCGGTTTCGCCCGAGCAGCTCGGTGCGGTCATCGATCTGATCAGGGATGGCACCATCTCCGGCAAGATCGCCAAGGACCTGTTCGAGATCGTCTGGAATGAGGGCGGCGACCCGCGCCAACTGGTCGAGAGCCGTGGCATGAAGCAGGTCACCGACACCGGCGCCATCGAGAAGGCCGTCGACGACGTTATCGCCGCCAACCCTGACAAGGTCGAACAGGCGCGCGCCAAGCCGAGCATGGCCGGCTGGTTCGTCGGCCAGGTAATGAAGGCGACCGGCGGCAAGGCCAACCCGCAAGCCGTCAACGACCTCGTCAAGGCCAAGCTGGGCATCGAGTAGCGCCGTGTTCGTCCGCACCGCAGGTGAACGCGACCTTGCCGCTGTGCGGACGCTGCTGGTGGAAACGTGGCATGCGACCTATGACGCCATTTATGGCGCTGCCAAAGTCGCCGAGATCACCGACGAATGGCACTCGATCGCTTCGCTCCGCTCGCGGCTGACGCGGCCCAACTCGGAATTCCTGGTGGCCGATGACGGCAAGCGGATCGGCGGCATGGCTTTCGCCGCCGCCACCGCCGATGCGAAAATCATCCTGTTGAACCAGCTCTACGTCCATCCGGACTGTCAGCGGCGGGGGATCGGGCAAGCACTGCTCGACGAGGTCGAAGCCAGTTTCCCGGAAGCGCGAACGTTGCGCGTCGAGGTCGAGGAGGCCAATGGCGGTGCCATCGCCTTCTATCGGTCGAAAGGGTTCTTGCCTGTCAGTGCCGCGGAAGAGTCCCGTGATACCTCAAGGCCGACGACGCTGAGTTTCGAGAAACCGCTGGGATAGACCACCGGGATGAATAGAGCGATCAAGCCATGCGTCATCGCGGCGTTTGCTGTGCCGGCTCACGACGGATATGCAAGGGCATGACCAAACTGTCCCGCATTACAGCGCTGGCGCTGCTCGCCATCATCATTTTCGCGACCTTGTCGCCGATCCAGATGCGGCCGCACCTCGCTGAAGCGAATGTCGAGCGTGCCTTGGCTTATGTCCTGCTGGGCTTCGCCCTGGCGATCGGCTTTCCCAACCGACTGTATCAGGTCGTGATCTTTGTGGCTGTGACCGCCGGCATGCTGGAACTGCTTCAGCTCATTGATCCCGGTCGCCATGCACGCCTCATCGATGCATTGGTGAAAGCCCTTGCCGGGGTGGTTGGGATCGTGGCGGGACACCTGATCGTCAGGGCCGGCGGACAAAAGAGCGAGAGCTAGGCGCGGCGGCAATCCGCCGGGAGTGCGGGACCATCGACCTTGGTCGCGGCCCGTGTCTATCTGGCCGAAGCCTTCTCGCTAGGCAGCGGGAACCTCCACATTGTCGATCAGCTTCGTCTTGCCGAGCCATGCTGCCGCAAGAAGACGCCCTTCGCGGTTTCGACGCCATGGCGCAAGCGTCAGGCTTTGGCGTGCCTCGACATAGTCGACCTTCTGAAAGCCGGCGGCGATGAGGGCGCGGCTGGCCTCTTCGGTTGCGTCGCTCTGGCCGGCGCCTGCCGCCAGGGCCGCAGCCGTATTGCGCAATATCACGTTGAGCTGGCGGGCGATCTTCAGTTCGGCCTCATCGAGATAGGCGTTGCGTGACGACATGGCGAGACCATGCGCGTCGCGGATCGTCGGTGCGCCGATGATCTCGACAGGCAGGTCGAGGTCGCGGCAGAGCTGCCTCACCACGCAAAGCTGCTGGTAGTCCTTCTCGCCGAAGACCGCACAGTCGGGCGTTGCCTGCAGGAGGAGCTTTGCCACCACGGTGGCGACGCCGTCGAAAAAAGTCGGCCGAAAGTCCGATTCGAGCCCGGCGGAGGGGCCGCCGACCGAGATTTTCGTGGCGAAGCCGGCGGGATACATCTCGCCAACCGTCGGTGTGAAGGCAAGGTCGGCTTTTGCCGCGCCCAGCCGGTCGAGGTCGCGGGCGAGTTGGCGCGGGTACTTGTCGAGGTCTTCGCTCGGCGCGAACTGCGTCGGATTGACGAAGATCGACACGACGCAGCGCTCGGCTTTTTGGAGCGCGATCCTGACCAGCGAGATGTGTCCGTCATGCAAAGCACCCATGGTCGGCACCATGGCGACACGAAGGCCGTCGCGCCGCCAGTCCCGGATTTGCGCGCGAAGTGCGGCCACGCTGTCGACGACGACGGGTTGGCTCATGCGTCGTCCCTGCTGTTTGTCGCCGAAAAGACATGGCCGGGGCCGGGGAATGTCCGGCCCCGCACCTCGGCTGCGTAGCTTTCAGCTGCACGCGAGATCACGCTGCGCAGATCCGCGTATTCCTTGACGAATTTCGGCACGCGATCGACGGTCAGCCCGACCATGTCGTCGATGACCAGGATCTGGCCGTCGCAGTCGCCGCTGGCGCCGATGCCGATGGTTGGAATGGCGATGCGGCGGGTGATTTCGGCGGCGACCCTCTCGACCGTGCCTTCGATGACGACCGAGAAAGCGCCGGCGTTCTCGACGGCAAGCGCATCGCGAAGCAATGCCGCAACAGCCTCCTCGGTGCGGCCTTTGATCTTGTAGCCGCCATCCTTCTCCACCGATTGCGGCTGCAGGCCGATATGTCCCATGACCGGAATGCCGGCGGCGGCGATGGCCTCGATCTGGCTGATCATGTCGAGGCCGCCTTCGAGCTTCACCGCCTGGCAGCCGGTTTCGTCGACGACCCGCCGCGCCGAGGCGACGGCTTGCGCTGCCGTTGCCTCATAGCTGCCGGCCGGCAGGTCGACGACGACGCAGGCCCTGGCCGAGCCGCGCATCACGGCCTGCCCATGTGCGATCATCATCTCCAGCGAGGCGCCCAGCGTCGTCTTGTGGCCATGCAGGACCATGGCGACACTGTCGCCGACCAGAAGCAGGTCAACATGGTGATCGAGCAGACGGGCGATGGGATAGGTATAGGCGGTCAGGCAAACGATCGGCGTGCCGCCCTTGCGGTGGCGAATCGCCTCGGCGCTGATGCGAATGTCGGTGGTCGGCAATTCCGTGGCCAATCGTCACCTCCTTTGGCCTCAAGCCGGGCTGGATGCAGGCATGGGCGCGCAGAGCTTTAGAAATACCGTAAAGGCTTGGCAAGCGTGCATGCAGTGACCGGCAGGATCACAGGCTTGTGTCGGGTTTCCGGCAAGCCATTTGCGCGCACGCCGTGGCAAAAGCCTTGCCTTCGGCAAGGCCTGACGCCATAAGCAGGAAAACGGGCGCTGCCGGCGCGAGGGTTTTGAAATGAAGACTTTCCTTACGCAGTTTTTCACCTGGTGGAACAGCCAGACGATTGGAACGCGCCTGCACACCTGGCGGTACGGCAAGAAGGTCGGCCAAGACGAAACCGGCAATTTCTACTACGAAGGCGGCATCGATTCGGAAGGCCGCACGCGCCGCTGGGTCATCTACCGCAATTATTCGGAAGCTTCGGCGATACCGCCCGGCTGGCACGGCTGGATACACCACCGCGTCGACGTCGCGCCGTCCAGCGAGGACTACAAGCCGCGCGACTGGCAAAAGCCGCATCAGCCCAATCTGACCGGCAGCCCGGCGGCCTATCGCCCGAAGGGCTCGGTGCTGACCAATCAGCATCGTCCGCAGGTTACCGGCGACTACGACGCCTGGACGCCCGGGTCGTAATGGTAGGGTGCAGGCCGGTGCTTTATCGCCACAATTGGTGTTTAGCTGCTTGCTGATCAGAAAACGGCGACTAGCCTTGGCGATCGACAGAATCACCCGGGCGCGAACCACCGGTATCCTTGCATGAGCTTTTTCAACCTGACATCGATGGGCGGTCTGACGCTAGCCGCCGGTCTTGCCGTCAGCACCGCGGCGTTTGCCGCTTCGCCGACCCCCGCCGCCCCCGCGCCGGCGCCAGCCCCGGGATCGGACCGGGTTACCAACGCCGTTGCCGAGTTTGCCGGTATCGACAAGATCACCGGCCGCATCATCACCTTCGATGTCTATATCGACGAGACGGTGCAGTTCGGTGCTTTGCAGGTGACGCCGCGCGTCTGCTATTCGCGGCCACAGACCGAAGAACCGAAGACAGATTCCTTCGTCGAGGTCGACGAGATCACGCTGGACCGCAAGATCCGCCGCATCTTCACCGGCTGGATGTTTGCCGAAAGCCCCGGCCTCAATGCCGTCGAGCATGCCGTCTATGACGTCTGGCTGAAGGCTTGCAAGCAGAAGTCGGATGTGCCGGCGCCCGATGGCGCCAAGGCAGACTCGACCAAAGCCGAGGCGCCCAAGCCCGCCGCGGCCAAACCGAAAGCCGCGACCGCTCCGGACGTGACAGAGCCTGGCGTGACGGAGCCGGACGCTTCGGACCCCGATACGACCGACACCAACTGATCCTCCGGAACCGTCCTTGCCACCATACGTTGGGGCACGGATGAGCGCGCATTTATGCGCAGGGAGGATCTTCCGATGTCAGACAGCAAGCGGATCACGGCCGGCAAGACAGAGTTGCTGGAACTCGAAAAGGGATTCTGGACGGGCGACGCGGCCTACTATGCGGCCAATGCCGACACCGAATGCTTGGTGGCGTTTCCGCAGATGGCACAGGCGATGGACAATGCGGATCTCGCCAAGACCGCAACCAAGCCCAACCGCTGGCGCGACCTGAAAATCGACCTCAAGGGTATTATCGAGCCGGGCAGCGACATCATCATGCTGACCTACGAGGCACATGCGACACGCGAGAACGGCGAACCTTACGCCGCGCTGGTCAGCACCGGCTATGTCCATCGCGTCAACGGCTGGAAGATGATGTTCCATTCGCAGACGCCATTGGAAGCCGCCACTGGGAAGTAGGCTCAATCTTCAGGGATAGAATTGGGCGTCAGGGATAGAATACGGCCTCGCCCTTCAGCGCGTCGGCCAGCATCTTTTCATATTTGCCGCGCGGCACGTCGACGGCGCCGAAGCGCTTGAGGTGCTCGGTGGTGAACTGCGTATCGAGCAGCGCGAATCCGCGTGCCTTCAAGCGCTCCACGAGATAGAAAAGGCAGGTCTTGGAAGCGTCCGTCTCCCTGGCGAACATGCTCTCGCCAAAAAACACCCGGCCGAGCGACACGCCATAGAGGCCACCGACCAGCCGGTCCTCGCGCCACGCCTCGACCGAATGACAATGGCCTATCCGATGCAACTCGACATAGGCTTCGCGGATCGGCGCATTGATCCAGGTCGAGCGCCGTTCCACCCGCTTCTCGGCGCAACCGTCGATCGTGGCTTCGAAATCGAAATCGAAACGGATGTCGAAGGGGTTCTTCTTGATCGTTTTCCTCAGGCTCTTCGGTGCGTGAAAACCATCGAGCGGGATGATGCCGCGAGTCTCCGGCCGCACCCAGAACACCTCCGGGTCGCCGGCACTTTCTGCCATTGGGAAGACGCCCGAGGCGTAGGCCTTGAGCAGCAGGTCGGTGGGGATGCGATAGCCGGGCGCGTAGGGGCGGGTCATCGCGTCTCCGCGCTACTCTTCCTTGGCCAGATATTTTTCCAGCCAGTGGATGTCATAATCGCCATTGGCGATGTCGGCATTGCCGACGAGATCGCGAAACAGCGGCAGCGTCGTCTTGATACCGTCGACGACGAACTCGTCCAGGGCGCGGCGCAGGCGCATCATGCACTCGACGCGATTACGCCCATGCACGATCAGCTTGCCGATCAGGCTGTCGTAATAGGGCGGGATCTTGTAGCCGGAATAGACGCCGGAATCGACGCGGATGCCCAGGCCGCCCGGTGTGTGGAAATGGGTGATCGTGCCGGGCGAGGGGGTGAAGGTGCGCGGGTCCTCGGCGTTGATGCGGCATTCGATGGCGTGGCCGTTGAACTTTATGTCCTCCTGCTTCACCGAGAGGCCGCCGCCGGAGGCGACGCGGATCTGCTCGTGCACGAGATCGATGCCGGTGATCGCTTCGGTCACCGGATGCTCGACCTGCAGGCGCGTGTTCATCTCGATGAAGTAGAACTCGCCATTCTCGTAGAGGAACTCGATCGTGCCGGCGCCGGAATAGCCGAGGTCGGCGATCGCCTTGGCGCAGATGCCGCCGATGCGGGCGCGCTCTTCGGCATTGAGGGCGGGAGAGGGCGCCTCTTCCCAGACCTTCTGGTGGCGGCGCTGCAAGGAACAGTCGCGCTCGCCGAAATGCACGCCGCGGCCAAAGCCGTCACCAAACACCTGGACTTCGATATGGCGCGGCTTTTCCAGATATTTTTCAATATAAACGGCATCGTCGCCGAAGGCGGCACCGGCTTCGGTGCTCGCCGTCTGCAGGGCGATCTCCAGGTCAGCCTCGGTGAGGGCGACCTTCATACCGCGCCCGCCACCGCCGGCCGATGCCTTGATGATCACGGGATAGCCGATCTCGGCGGCAATGCGCCTGGCTTCCTTCTGGTCGGTGACGGCGCCGTCCGAACCGGGCACAACCGGAATGCCGAGGCGCTTGGCGGTTCGCTTGGCCTCGATCTTGTCGCCCATGATGCGGATATGGTCGCCGGACGGACCGATGAAGGTGATGTTGTGCGCGGCCAGTATGTCGGCGAACTTGGCGTTCTCCGACAGGAAGCCGTAGCCCGGATGCACGGCGTCGGCGCCGGTGATTTCGCAGGCCGCAACGATCTGATGGATGTTGAGATAGCTGTCGCGCGATGGCGGCGGACCGATGCAGACGCTCTCGTCCGCGAGCCGCACATGCATGGCGTCGGCATCGGCGGTCGAATGCACCACCACCGTCTGGATGCCGAGTTCCTTGCAGGCGCGCAGCACCCGGAGGGCGATTTCGCCGCGATTGGCGATGAGGATCTTCTGAAACATCAGGCCCGCTCTACTCGATCACGACGAGCGGCATGCCATATTCGACCGGCTGCGAATCCTCGAAAAGGATCGCGGTCACCGTGCCGGCGCGTGGCGAGGGGATCTGGTTCATCGTCTTCATTGCTTCGATGATCAGCAGCGTCTGGCCTTCCTTGACCTTCTGGCCGACTTCGATGAATGCCTTGGCGTCCGGCGACGGCGCCAGGTAGGCCGTGCCGACCATCGGCGAGGTGACTGCGTTCTTGGAAATATCTGCCACAACGGGCAGAGCTACGGAGGCAGCTTGCGCTGCTGCCGGCGCATAGGCCTGCTGCGGCGCTGCGATTGCATGAACAGCCGGCGCCTGCCGCGAGACGCGCACCTTCAGGTCGCCCAGTTCAACCTCGATCTCGGTGAGGTTGGTGTCGTTCAGTATGCCCGCCAGATCGCGAATCAGTTGCTGGTCAACACCGGTCTTCTTTATCGACATTTTCGAGCCTTCTGTTTGTTGGCCGGTCATAGGCGTGCGGCCAGCGCCTGTAGCGCCAGCGTATAGCCGAGCGGCCCAAAGCCACAGATCATGCCGACGGCGACCGGCGCGACCATGGAGACGTGGCGGAATGGTTCCCGCGCATGGATGTTGGAAAGATGAACTTCGGCCACCGGCAACGGTGCGACGGCGCGGATGGCGTCGTGGATGGCAATCGAGGTGTGGCTGTAGGCGCCCGGATTGATGACGATGCCGACAGCCTTGTCGCCGGCTTCCTGAATCCAGTCGACAAGGTCGCCCTCATGGTTCGACTGGCGGAAATCGATCTCGAACCCCAGCGCCGTGCCTGCCTGCTTGCAGTCGTCGGCGATCGCGGCAAGCGTCTTGCCGCCATAGATGCCCGGCTCGCGCTTGCCGAGCGCGTTGAGATTGGGACCGTTCAGGACGAAAACCGTTTTCAAAAAGCCGACCTTTCCCGGCGCCGTCATCAAGCCGGCGCGCTGGGCCCTCTATAATGGGCATAACCGCCCGCGGAAAGAGCGCAAGTGCGTTCTTTCACTGTCCACAACAGGCGGAAATGTGCCCGTGAGAAATAGCTGGCGAGCAAGATCAGAGCGCGGCTTTCGCCGCCTCGATCTTTTCAGCCAGCACTTCCTGCCCGAGCGCCCCGAACACCACCTCGTTGCCGACGACATAGGACGGCGTTCCGGTGATCGCCAGCTTGTTGGCAAGATCGTAGGTCTTGGCGAGGGCCTCGTTGATTGTCGGGTCCTTCATCTTCTCGCGCAGCGCCGCTTCGTCGGCACCGAGCGATAGCGCGACCTTCATGGCCGCCGCCTCGGTGGCGCGCCCCTGGCCACCGAGCAACGCATTGTGGAACTCGCCGTACTTTTCCGGGTGCATCAGGTGGAAGGCCATCGAGACCACGCTCGCCTTCTGCGAATCCGGTCCGAGGATGGGGAATTCCTTGAGCACGAAACGCAGGTCCGGATCGGTCTTGGTCAGCGCCTGCATGTCGTCGATGGCGCGTTTGCAGAAGCCGCAATTGTAGTCGTAGAACTCGACGATGGTGACCTTGCCGTTGGGATTGCCGACGACGCCGTCGAAGGCGGAGTTGAAGATCTGGTCCTTGGCATCCTTGATCACGCCGAGATGAGCGATGCGCTGCTCTTCCTTCTGCTTGGCCTCAAGCGCATCCTGGACCTCCAGGAGGACTTCCGGGTTTTTCAACAAATAGTCGCGGATGATGCCTTCGACCTCGGTGCGGTCGATCTTGGTATTGGCCGCCGCCGTCTCGACCGGCTGCGCGGTACCGGCCTTGGCGATCTGCGGGTTTCCGGCAACGAATCCGAAAGCCAGCATGGCCAGGGCGACCGCAACCCCCGTGGTGCCCAGCAGCAGTGCCTTTTTCATCGTTCCTGTTCCTTCTACCTGTTTTCCGGTCTGGCTATGTCGTGGCGCGCGACCGGAAGGTTCACTTGATCTTGGTTGACGGCCTGTAGTTTATGATATCCTGGGCGCGAAGCCAGCGCGGCTCGCCGCGTTTCATCTGCTGTTGCGCCCGCATGGCGAAAATCTTCGCATCCTTGTAGCTGCCGGAATAAAAATGGCTTTCGGCGGTGGCAAGTTCAGCGCCGGATATGTCGCCCAACTCGCCATAGGCCTGTGCCAGATAGCGATATCCGGCTGAATTTTCCTTGTCGCGACCGAGGCCATTGTTGATCTGCACGACGGCTTTTTTGAGGGAGTCGGGCGTGCCGACGGCCATCAGCGCCTGACCCACGGACACCGGCAGCAGACCGGACCGAGCCGAATCGAGGCTGACCGCCTTGGCGTAAGCGTCCGCAGCTTCCTTGGGTTTGTTTGCTTTCATCAGGATGTCGCCGCGCAGTTCCTGGAAGTAGGCATTTTTCGGCTGCGCTTTGATCAGTGCATTGGTCTTGGCGAGAGCGGCGGCGATGTTGCCGAACAGGTAGGTCGACTGGGCGTCGCCGTACTGCGCGGCGAGGGTTCCTTGCATCTTTCGCATCAGCCGGGACGCGGCCGCCTGGCCTTCCATGTAGACGGCGATCTTCACCCGCATCATGTCATGGCGCTGCTGCAGCGCGGGCGGGTCCGGCCTGTCGACATTGGGGTCCTGTTTCACCAGCACTTCGAGATTGGCGATGCGGTCCTGCGGCATCGGATGGCTGATCCGATACGGATCGACCTGGGCGCCCGAAAGCGACAGTGCGGTCTGGAAGCGGCGGAATGTCTTCAGCATGCCCATGCCGGACTGGCCGGTGGCATTGAGATAGGTGATCGCCGAGCGGTCGGCCGTCATCTCCTCGGTGCGCTGGTAGGCGAGGATGCTGCGCTGTGCCATCTCGCCGCCGCCAGCGGCCACGCCCATGCCAGCGCCGGCGAGACCGCGGCTGCTGGTTGTGGCACCGGCGACAATGGCGCCGGCGCCAAGCAATGTCGCGATGACGGCCATCGTCTTGGCTCGTTCGAGTTGGTCGCGCAGCTTCTGCTGGTGGCCGCCGGCGATATGGCCGGCTTCGTGCGCGATGACGCCGATGATCTCGTTGGGCGTTTCAGCCGTCATCAGCGCGCCGGTGTTGATGAACAGCCGGCGCCCGGTGACGAAGGCGTTGAAACTCTGGTCGTTGACCAGAACGATGTCGATGCCGTCATTCGCCAGGCCGGCCGCCCTGAAGATCGGCCGCGCGTAATCGCGCACCAGCGCCTCGATCTCGGCGTCGCGCACCACCGGCACGTTCTGGGCGAAGGCACTGACCGAGCTCGCCATTGCAACGGCAACGCCAAGCGAAAGCGTCGCGAAGACGCGCGCTGCCTGGGCAATCGTCGATCTGGGTCGGCTCAACATGATGGCTCCACTGGTAGACGAGCGGGCGAAAGATGAAAAGTCGGCGCCGGAAACTTCCTCAACTTGTGATCCTCACATCAATCGGGCATTTGTGCGGCACATGCGCCAGTGCGTGGCGCCGTCAGTCATCGGGAATACTGGTTAAATGGTCGTTTCGCTCTCACGCCGTGGCAATGTCGAGCCCTTCCATGCGATGGACATTCTGGCAGAGGCAAACCGGCTGAAGTCCCAGGGCGTGCCGGTTGTTTCGATGGCCGTCGGCCAGCCCTCCGATCCCGCACCGGTTCTGGTTCGCGCCGCAGCCGCCAAGGCGCTGCAGGATGGACGCATCGGCTACACCGATGCGCTGGGACTGGCAGGTTTGCGCAAGGCGATCGCCGGACACTATGCCGATCACTACGGGCTTGATATCGAGCCCGGCCGGATCGCGGTGACCACTGGATCGTCGGCCGCCTTCAACCTCGCCTTACTGGCGATGTTCGATGGGGGTGACCGGGTCGCCATCGCGGCACCCGGCTATCCCGCCTATCGCAACATCATGGCCGCACTCGGCATCGAGGTGGTCGAGATCGAGCTCGGCGACGCCGCCTATCTGCATGCCGGCCATCTCGAGACCGCGCATCGTGAAAAGCCGCTGAAAGGCGTTCTCTTCGCCAGCCCCGCCAATCCAACCGGCGCGGTCATACCGGCCGATGAACTGGCGGTTCTGGTGAGGACGGCACAAGAGCTCGGCATCGCCGTCATCTCCGACGAAATCTATCACCGGCTGGCCTATGCCGCCCCCGACACCACGGCGCTGGCCTATGGCGGCGACGTGACGGTGATCAACTCCTTCTCCAAATATTACTGCATGACGGGCTGGCGCATCGGCTGGATGGTGCTGCCGCAAGAGCTGGTGCGGCCGGTCGAGCGCGTCGCCCAGAGCCTCTACATCTCGCCGCCGGAACTGTCGCAGATCGCCGCGATCGAAGCGTTCAGGGCGACCGAGGAGCTGGAGGCGGTAAAAGGCCGCTACGCCTGGAATCGCGAGCTTTTGATGAAACGCCTGCCGGAACTCGGCTTTCCGCTGGCAGCGCCCATGGACGGCGCCTTCTATGCCTTCTGTGACGTCACCAGGCATACCAATGACAGCATGGCCTTCGCACGCAAGATGCTGGCTGAGGCGCATGTGGCGGCAACGCCCGGCCGCGACTTCGACACTCAGGCTGGGCACCGGACGATGCGGTTTTCCTATGCCGGCAGCCACGACGACATGGTCGAGGCAATGGCGCGCATCGAACGCTGGTTGAGGTAGCACCATGCCGGAACTCGAACAGCCCCTCAGACTTGATCAGGCCTCCAAACTTGATCAGGCCCCCAAACTTGATCAGGCATTGGCCGAAGTCGCCGCCGAAATGGCCGATCGCATCGATCGCGGTGATGTCGCTTCCTACATTCCGCAGTTGGGCAAGGTCGATCCGAAGAAATTCGGCATCGCAGCGGTCACCAATGACGGCCGCGTGCTGACGGCAGGGGACGCCGACCAGGCCTTTTCCATCCAGAGCATCTCGAAAGTGTTCACCCTGACACTGGCGCTCGGCAATGTCGGCGACGCGCTGTGGCAGCGGGTCGGCCGCGAACCGTCAGGCAATCCGTTCAACTCGATCGTGCAGCTCGAGCATGAGAACGGCATTCCGCGCAATCCGTTCATCAATGCCGGCGCCATCGTCATTTCCGACATCCTGCTTGCCGGCCACCAGCCGCGCGAGGCGATCGGCGAGATCCTGCGCTTCATCCGTTTCCTGGCCGACGACGAGACTGTTGTCATCGACCGCGAGGTCGCGGCGTCCGAACGGGCCACCGGCTACCGCAACTTCGCACTCGCCAACTATATGAAATCCTTCGGCAATCTCCACCATGCGCCGGAACTGGCGCTGGGCGTCTACTTCCACCACTGCGCCATTGCCATGAGCTGGCGGCAGCTGGCGCTCGCAGGCCGCTTCCTCGCCAATGGCGGCAAGAACCCGGCGACCGGGCATTCCGTGGTGTCGGCCGAGCGGGCACGCCGCATCGGCGCCATGATGCTGACCTGCGGTCACTATGACGGCTCCGGCGATTTCGCCTTCCGCGTCGGCATTCCCGGCAAGAGCGGCGTCGGCGGCGGCATATTGGGCATCGTGCCGGGCGTGGCCTCGCTTGCCGTCTGGTCGCCGGGCCTCAATGCCAACGGCAATTCCAAGCTGGGGTCGATCGCGCTGGAAAAGCTGGCCAGGATGATGAACTGGTCGATCTTCGCGCCGTGATGCATGTCGCCCAAAAGTGCGCAGCGGTTTTGGGACAACGACATGCTTGGAATCAAAGAAGCGTTTTAGCCTTCGCGATCCGCCATAACGCCAGATAAGAAAATCCCGCACCGTCTTCGAGACGGCGCGGGATTTTTTTGTCAGAGAACTAGCTCAGGTGGCTGAAAGGCTTAGAAAAAGCCCTTCCGCTGCCACCATCCGCCGCGTTTCGGCTTGTCCTCGGTCTTGTCCTCGGTCTTGGCCGCGGGTTCTTCCGCTACGGTCGAAGACACCACCGGCTCGACCGGCGCATTCACCGCCGCCGGCTTGCGCCGCGACGGGCGGGCCTTCGGCGCCTTCTCGACAGCCGCTGCCTCGTCGGACGCCGTGGCCGGCGTCTCGACAGGTGCTTCCGCCTCGGCAGCCGGCTCTTCGGCGACGATTTCGGCCGCGGCCTTCTTCGGCTTGGCGGCACGGCGTGGCTTCTTGGGCTTCTCCGTGCTCGGCGCGTCGTCATTGGCCGGAGCAAGCGCCACCGGCTCTTCGGCCGCTGCGGTAACCACCGGCTCGCTGGCGATCACCTCGGTTGCCGAGACTTCGACTTCGGACGCGTCGGCTGCTTCGCCAGCACTTGCCTCGGCCTCGCCTTCACCGTCCTCGCGGCGGTTGCGCTTGCCGCCGCGCTTGCCGCGCCGGCGCTTTTTACCCTGGCCGTCGTCCGAAGCTTCAGCTGTCTCGGACGTTTCGGCAACACCAACAGGGGCGTTGTCGTCCGTTTCCGTGTCGCCATCGCCGGCGGCCGAGTCCGAGTCCGAAAACTCGCCGGCCGGAGCCGAGACGGAAGCACCGTCCGCAGGGGCGCCATGTTCGCGATCGCGATCCTTGCCGCCGCGCCGACGCCGGCGCTTGCGGCGCTTGCGGTCGCGGCCTTCGCCTTCCTCGCCACCGGCGGCAGCAGGTCGGGGTTGTTGCTGCGGCTGCTGGCGTGGCTGTTCGGCCTGGACCGGCGCCTCGTCATCCTCCTCCTCGGCGACGACAATCTCGTCCTCGGGCTCTTCCGGCTCGACATAGGCCGGGAAGCTGCGCGCCTCGACAAAGCCTTCCGGCTTTTCAGCCAGCGCGCCGCGGAAGATCGCATAGTGCTGCGAACCGACCGAATCGTCGGCCTCGACGGTGATCGTCAGCCCGAAGCGGCTTTCGAGTTCGACCAGCGTGCCGCGCTTGTGGTTGAGCACGTAGAGTGCGGTCGCCGCCGGCGTCCGTACCGTGATGTGGCTGCGCGAATCCTTGAGCAGGAATTCCTCGATCGCCCGCACCACCATCAGCGCGACCGACGAATCGGAGCGCACATGGCCGGTGCCGCCGCAATGCGGGCAAGGCTTCATGGTCGATTCCAGCACGCTGGCGCGGATGCGCTGGCGGGACATCTCCATCAGGCCGAAATGCGAGATACGGCCGACCTGGATGCGCGCACGATCGTTCTTGAGGTGATCCTTCAACCGCTTCTCGACGGAGCGGTTGTTGCGGTTCTCCTCCATGTCGATGAAGTCGATGACGATCAGGCCGGCCAGATCGCGCAGCCTGAGCTGACGCGCGACTTCCTCGGCCGCTTCCAGATTGGTGTGGAGCGCGGTGTCCTCGATCGAGTGCTCCTTGGTGGAGCGGCCCGAATTGACATCGATGGCAACCAGCGCCTCGGTCTGGTTGATGATGATGTAGCCGCCGCTCTTCAGCGTCACCTGCGGCTGCAGCATGCGGTCGAGCTGCGCCTCGATGCCGTTGCGCACGAAGATCGGCGTCGTGTCGCGGAACGGCTGAACCACCTTGGCGTGGCTCGGCATCAGCATGCGCATGAAGTCCTTGGCCTCGCGGTAGCCTTCCTCGCCGGAGACAAGAATCTCGTCGATATCCTTGTTGTAGAGGTCGCGCACCGAGCGCTTGATCAGGCTGCCTTCCTCGTAGACCAGGGCAGGGGCCGTGGACTGCAAGGTGAGATTGCGGACATTTTCCCAAAGCCGCATCAGATATTCGTAATCGCGCTTGATCTCGGCCTTGGTGCGGCTCTCGCCGGCGGTGCGCAGGATCACGCCCATGCCCTGCGGCACTTCGAGATCGGCAACGACCTCCTTCAGGCGCTTGCGGTCGACCGCGCTGGTGATCTTGCGCGAAATGCCGCCGCCACGCGCCGTGTTCGGCATCAGCACCGAATAGCGGCCGGCAAGCGACAGGTAGGTGGTCAGTGCCGCACCCTTGTTGCCGCGCTCTTCCTTGACGACCTGCACCAAGAGGATCTGCCGGCGCTTGATCACTTCCTGGATCTTGTACTGGCGGCGCACCGGCTTGCGGCGGTTGCGCACTTCCTCCAGCGCGTCCTCGGCGCCGACCGATTCGACCTCGTGATCGTCCGGATGCGAGGACTGCACTTCTTCCAGCATGCCGCGATCATTGTCGCCGGAGGTCGCTTCGCTGCCTTGTTCGGCCTGCGGAACGGCTTCGGAAATCACATCGGCCTCGACCGAGGCGGCGATCGACGTCGGGCCGCCTTCGCGGGTTTCGCCTTCGTCCTGCTCGGCGGAATCCTCGCCATGTTCGGACGCATCGGCATGTTCGGACGTATCGGCCGCATGTTCGATGATCTCGGACGTGTGCGAGATCTCTTCGAAACCAGCGTCGGCCCCTTCTTCTGCCTCGTCGGCAGCGTCGTTTGCCTCGCCGGAATCGGCTGCATCGCGCTTGTGCTCACCCCGGTCACGGGGCTTTCCGCCGCGCCGGCGGCCGCGCCGTCCGCGATCGCGGCTCTGACGGTCATCGCCGTCGCCGTCCTCGTTCTCCTCGTCCTCGGCCTCCTGCGCTTCCGCGCGTAGCAGTGCCTGACGATCGGCGACCGGAATCTGGTAGTAATCGGGGTGAATTTCACTGAAGGCGAGAAAACCGTGACGGTTGCCGCCATATTCGACAAAGGCTGCCTGAAGGGAGGGCTCTACGCGCGTTACGCGGGCTAGGTAGATGTTTCCTTTGAGCTGCTTCTTGTCCTGGGATTCAAAGTCGAATTCTTCAATACGGTTACCGCGTACGACGACAACGCGTGTTTCCTCCGGGTGGGAGGCGTCTATCAGCATTTTGTTGGGCATTATTTCGTTTCCCCCCGGCAGCCGTCAGCCGCAGCTTGCGAGGCAAAGCCTGCTGCTGCGTGTCTGGAATGTGGGTGCCGGATATTTGAACGTCCGCCGGCCGCCGCTTGAGCGCCATGGCGGTGCCGCCCGCAGCCATAATGGCGCGGTTTGATGCGGACCTTTCCATGATTGCGCTTGAAGCCATCGTCACCAACAGAACCTTTTGAACCAAAGCCCGGATGAACCGGACCAGCTTGTTTGCTCATACAGAGCCGGCGCGGGAACAAACCCGGCCGTTTTCCTCACGCAGGCGATTCCCCCGCCACGGGAGCACGCCTGCGAAATTCGTCGCGATCACCTGAACCCTTTTCGCCTGAAGCGAAAGGAGCCGCCTTTACATCTGACCCTGTAGCAAGAAGCTGCGGAGGAGGGCGGTTCCAGGATTGCAGTGATCCACCATCGCTTTTATGATTTGGCGGGATGGAAGGCAACCCCGATTTCCGATGCCGGCAAAAAGCCGTTCCGTAGCGTAAGCCAGGCTTGCGGCCTTGCATGAAAAGGCTTGGTTAACCTTCTCTGGATACCAATCGTTAATCGAGTTCGCGGCCTAACCGGCATATGGACGAAATGACCGGGCGCCGGGCGCCAAACCGGGAGCGACTGGAAGAGAGATGGGATTGGCGGACTTCACAGACAAGGGATGTCGTGTCGGCGGCCGGATCCTGGCCGCTTTCTGCCTCTTGCTGCTGCTGGCGGTCTCATCTGCCCTGTCCTCAAATGCCAATGCCGCCGACGCTCCGCTCGTGGCAAAAGGTTACAAGATGGCCGGCGATGCCACCAAGATGCGCATCGTCATGGACTTCGATCGCGAACCCGGTATCAAATGGTTCCTGCTGCGCGGTCCCAACCGTCTTGTCATCGATCTCGCGAATACGAGATTCGCCGTTGATGCCAAGGATTTGAAGGCGCGGGGCCTGGTCAAGAGCGTGCGCCTGGGCGCCCTCGGCGAGGGCGTTTCGCGGCTGGTCCTCACCGGCAAGGGACCGTTCGCCGTCGACAAGCTCGATGTGCTCAAGAACGAGGACGGCACCGGCTACCGCCTTGCCATCGACATGTCGGCGGCATCCGAGCGCGAGTTCGACCTGGCGCTGGCCAATCAGGCGCTGACCACCGGATCGACCGTTTCGACCGACAAGGGAGGGCGGGTCGGCACCGGACCGGTCTCAAATCCCGGCCATCGGTTCACCGTCGTCATCGATCCCGGCCATGGCGGCATCGACGGCGGTGCCGAGGGCCTGAACGGCACCATCGAAAAGAACGTCACGCTGGCCTTCGCCACAGAACTGCGCGACAAACTCGCAGCCGTCGGCAATTATGATGTCTTCATGACCCGCGACACCGACGAATTCCTGCGCCTGGACGACCGCGTGCGCATTGCCCGTCAGCATGAGGCCGACCTGCTTATTTCGATCCATGCCGACACGATCAGCGTCAAAGGCATTCGCGGCGCCACCGTCTACACCGTCTCCGACAAGGCTTCGGATCCCGAGGCGCAGGCGCTTGCCGACCGAGAAAACCTCTCCGACCAGTTCGCCGGCATGGAAATCAAGAACGACAACAAGGAAGTCACCGACATCCTGATCGACCTGATCCGCCGCGAAACGCACAATTTCTCGATGAGTTTCGCCCACACGCTGGTCGGCCAGTTGTCGACCAGCGTCGGCCTGATCAACAATCCCCAGCGTTCGGCGGGCTTCAAGGTGCTCAAGGCACCCGACGTGCCGTCAGTGCTGGTCGAACTCGGTTATCTCTCGAACGCCAAGGACGAGGCGCAGTTGCTCAACGCCGACTGGCGCGGCAAGGCGGCCCAGAGCATAACCAACGCCGTCGCGCTGTTCGCGTCGGCCAAGGCCGGACCGGGAACCGGAGGTTGACATGACCGGCGGCGCCTGCAACCAGAGGCGGCGTTGCGCGACGACAACACCCAATGCTTTTATTTCCGGCTCGCGACCGCGAAATCAGGCATTGCCGTATTTTGTCCACATGGCGGCGACAAGGGTTTTCGATTACGGATTGGGACCGGCTCGAAAGCTTGCGCGAAAGGCGGCTTCGTTTAGGAAATTCCCGAACCAAGGACTGGAGCGGGTATGATTCGTCTCATTGGCTATTTTTTCGGCATCGGCACGACGCTGGCCCTTCTGGTCGCGGCGGGCGTTGCCATCTATATCGGCCATTTGTCGAAGGATCTGCCCGACTACGAGGTGCTGGCCAAATACGAGCCGCCGGTGACCACCCGCATCCACGCGTCTGACGGCGCGCTGATGGCCGAATACGCGCGCGAACGGCGCCTGTATTTGCCGATCCAGGCCATACCGGACCGCGTCAAGGCGGCCTTCCTGTCGGCCGAAGACAAGAATTTCTACAACCACCCGGGCATCGATGTGACCGGCCTCGGCCGCGCCATCATCGTCAACCTGCAGAATCTCGGCTCGGGCCGGCGTCAGGTCGGTGCCTCGACGATCACCCAGCAGGTGGCGAAGAACTTCCTGTTGTCCTCGGACCAGACCTACGAGCGCAAGATCAAGGAGATGATCCTCGCCTTCCGCATCGAGCAGGCCTATCCCAAGGATCGCATCCTCGAGCTCTACCTCAACGAAATCTTCTTCGGCTTCGGCGCCTATGGCGTCGCCGGTGCGGCGCTGACCTATTTCGACAAGTCGGTCAACGAACTGTCCGTGGCCGAGGCCGCCTACCTGGCCTCGCTGCCCAAGGGGCCGAACAACTACCACCCTTTCAAGCATGCCGATCGCGCGATCGAGCGCCGCAACTGGGTCATCGACCAGATGGTCGAGAACGGCTACGTCACGCGTGAGGAGGGCAACAAGGCCAAGGCCGAGCCGCTGGGCGTGACGCCGCGCCGCAGCGGCACCTATCTGTTCGCCGGCGAGTATTTCACCGAAGAGGTGCGCCGCCAGATCATCGCCCGCTACGGCGAGAATGCGCTCTACGAAGGCGGCCTCTCCGTCCGCACCACGCTCGATCCGAAGATCCAGCTCATTGCCCGCAAATCGATGCAGAACGGGTTGATGAAATACGACACGCTGCGCGGCTATCGCGGGCCCGTGACATCGATCGACGCCTCGGGCGACTGGGGCGTGCCGCTTGGCGCCGTCAAGGGGCTGGAGGATGTCCCCGAATGGTCGCTCGCCGTCGTGCTCGACAGTTCGGCGACCGGGCTGTCGATCGGCCTGCAGCCGGCACGGCAGGCGTCGGGCGAGATCGTCAAGGAGCGCGTCGAAGGCACCATCAGCAAGGAGGACATGGGTTTTGCCATGCGCCATGTGGTTGCCGGCAAGACCGTCAAGGCCAAGTCGCCGGCGGAGGTGCTGAAGCCGGGCGACGTCATCTTCGTGCAGAAAAACGATGGTGCCGATGGCGCCTACAGCCTGCGCCAGGTGCCCGAAGTGGAAGGCGGCCTGATCGCCATGGACCCGCACACCGGCCGCGTGCTGGCCATGGTCGGCGGCTTCTCCTATGCGCAGTCCGAATTCAACCGCGCCACGCAAGCCATGCGCCAGCCGGGCTCCTCGTTCAAGCCGATCGTCTATTCGGCCGCACTCGACAATGGCTATACGCCGGCCTCGGTGATCATGGACGGGCCGATCACGATCCAGAGCGGTAACACGAGCTGGACGCCGAAGAATTACGACGGCACCGTCGCCGGTCCGGCGACCCTGCGCTCCGGCATCGAGAAGTCGCGCAACCTGATGACGGTGCGGCTTGCCAATGACATGGGCATGAAGCTGGTCGTCGAATATGCCGAGCGCTTCGGTGTCTACGACCATCTGGCACCCTATCTGCCGATGGCGCTGGGTTCCGGCGAAACCACCGTGATGCGCATGGTGTCGGCCTATTCGATCATGGCCAATGGCGGCAAGTCGATCAAACCGTCGCTCATCGACCGCATCCAGGACCGCTACGGCAAGACGGTGTTCAAGCAGGACGAGCGTGGCTGTCAGGGCTGCAATGCGCCCGAATGGCAGAACCAGCCGGAGCCGGAACTCGTCGACAATTCCGAGCAGGTGCTCGATCCGATGACGGCCTACCAGATCACCTCGATGATGGAAGGTGTCGTGCAACGCGGCACCGGCGCGACCATCAATGAACTCGGCCGTCACATCGCCGGCAAGACCGGAACGACCAACGACGAAAAGGACGCCTGGTTCATCGGCTACACGCCCAACCTCGTCGTCGGCCTCTACATGGGCTACGACACGCCGCGCGGCCTCGGCCATGGCGCCACCGGTGGTGGTCTCGCGGCGCCGATCTTCAAGGACTTCATGCGGGTGGCGCTGGACGGCACGCCCAATGTCGACTTCAAGGTGCCCGAAGGCATGAATCTTGTCGCCATCAACCGCAAGACCGGCATGCGTGCCGCATCGGGTGATCCCGGCACCATCATCGAAGCCTTCAAGCCGGGTACCGGTCCCGCCGACAGCTATTGGGTGATCGGCATGGGCGCCGACGGCTCCAATGCCACGGGGGGCGCGTTGTCGCCGCAGGCCAACCAGGCCATTCAGTCCGGCGGCGGCGGCCTCTACTGATGATTTTCATGAGCGGATGGGCTGGCCTTGGCGCCAGCCCATTTTGCTTTACAGCCGGCGGCGGCCTGCCTATGTATCGCGCCAACCGACTTCAGCAAACAGGACAGAACAGCCAACCATGCGCGCGGAAACGCAGAATATTGTCGACGAGATCAGGCAGGCGATAACCCTGCTGAGGAGGCATCTTTGACTGGGATCAGGCCATAAAGCGGCTTGAATACCTCAATGTGCGCGCCGAGGACGCCAGCCTCTGGAACGAGCCGCTGGAAGCGCAGAAGCTGATGCGCGAGCGCCAGGGCCTTGAAGAGGGCATCGCCTCGGTGAAAGGCCTGACGCAGGCGCTGGAAGACAATATCGGACTGATCGAGCTCGGTGAGGAAGAGCGCGACGAGGGGGTGATCGCAGAGGCGGAAGCCGCGATCCGCTCGATGCAGGGCGAAGCGAAGGCCCGCCAGGTCGAGACGCTGCTGTCGGGTGAAGCAGACTCCAACGACACCTATCTCGAAATCCATGCCGGCGCCGGCGGTACCGAAAGCCAGGACTGGGCCTCGATGCTGCTGCGCATGTACACGCGCTGGGCCGAGCGCCGTCGCTTCAAGGTCGAAGTGCTGGAAATGCATGACGGCGAAGAGGCCGGCATCAAGTCCGCAACGTTGATGATCAAAGGCCACAATGCCTATGGCTGGATGAAGACGGAATCGGGCGTTCATCGCCTGGTGCGTATCTCGCCCTATGACAGCAATGCGCGCCGGCATACGTCCTTCGCCAGCGTCTGGGTCTATCCGGTCATCGACGACACGATCGAGATCGACGTCTCCGAATCCGATGTCCGCATCGACACTTATCGCTCGTCAGGCTCGGGCGGCCAGCACGTCAACACCACCGATTCGGCGGTGCGCATCACGCATCTGGCCACCGGCATCGCGGTCGCATGCCAGGCTGAACGTTCGCAGCACAAGAACAAGGCCAAGGCCTGGGAGATGCTGCGCTCGCGCCTTTACGAGGAAGAGCTGAAAAAGCGCGAGGCGGTTGCAAACGCCACCGAAGCGTCGAAAAGCGATATAGGCTGGGGTCACCAGATCCGCTCCTATGTGCTGCAGCCCTACCAGTTGGTGAAGGATCTCCGCACCGGCGTCGAGAGCACCAGCCCGTCGAGCGTGCTCGATGGCGACCTCGACGATTTCATGGAAGCCTCGTTGTCGCAGCGCATCGAGGGCGGCGCGGGCGAAGCCGTAGCAGACCTGGATTAGGATATGTCCATGTTCAGGTGAGTTTAGCTGACCTCTATCTGAACATACCCCTGCGCACCACAGCGACGGAGGAGTGTGTTGCCGAGCAAGCTCACCGGAAAGTGCTTCTGCGGTGCGGTTCACTACGAGGTCACTGACGAATTCATCTATGCCGCGAATTGCCATTGTTCGGACTGCCGGCGCACCACCGGTTCGGCCTTCAAGCCTTTCGCCGGTATCGAGCGTGAAAAGCTTGTCCTCACCGAAGGCGAGGACAAGCTCCTGATCTTCGGCGACCAAAGCGGCCATAACGCGCATTGTGGCCGGTGCGGCTCCTTGCTTTATTCGCTCGTGCGCGACGGGGCCTATGTCCATGTCGCCATGGGAACCCTCGTCGACGACCCATCCATCCGCCCGACCGCGCACATCTTCGTCGGTTCGAAGGCGGGCTGGTCCACCATCACCGATGACCTGCCGCAGTATCAAGAGCACGTGATTGCCGGCTCTGACCAGCAGTAGGCTGGAACCACAGCGGGCCTATTCCGTTTATCCGACGCCCGTTTGCCGGGAATTGACCTTGGCCTCATCTCGTCGGCGGTAGCGGATACCTGACGTCCATAGAACGATGTCGGGAATGCATCGTCTTGCGCCGACCAAGGAATCAGCCCAGCATCCAATGGCTGGGAGAGAAAAAGCATTTATGGCCGGACGCGGCATATCTGCGACCCGACGATCCGGCCACTGGGAAGATACGTTCCGGGAACGGGCAAGCGAAACGCTTGAGCTCGTTTGAAAGGAACGCGTCATGTCTGCTGCCACACTCAGATCGGCCAATGCCGTTCAACCGGCTGGCCGACTTTTGTTTTCCCTGTTCGCGATCGGCGCGATGGCAATGCTGACGACACCTGCCTTCGCGCATGACGCCACGCCCACGGCGGCAAAGCCACAGGGCTGGAGTTATCCGTTCGCATGCTGCGCCAACTATGATTGTCGCACGACCCATACAGGCGAAGTGCTGGAGAAACCCGAGGGCTATGTCATCGCCGGAACGGGTGAGATCGTTCCAATGACCGACAAGCGTGTCAAGGACAGCCCGGACGGCGAGTTCCATTGGTGCGCGCACCAAGCGGGCCTCGACGCCGGCAAGACAATCTGCCTGTTCGTGCCGCCGCGCTCCTATTGACGACAGGACGGCGGTCGGACGTCCGCGGTCGCGTGTGACCGGGGGCCGGGTTTGCGCGGTTCGGGTGTGCCTGCTGACAGACAGTTGTCAGGAGCACCTCGTTATGCTGCCTTTGCCGCACAGGGTGGCGGGCGACGGGAGGAGTTCGTTGATGATCATCAAGGCAAGCTGTCATTGCAAGGCGACGACATTCGAGGTTTCGCAGGCACCGCAGACGGTGACGCAATGCACCTGTTCTTTCTGCTCGAAGCGCGGCTCGCTCTGGGCCTACTACGTGCCTTCGCAATTCAAGCCCACCAGCCCGATGGAGAACGTCTCTTTCTACCGCTGGGGATCGAAAACCGTAAAGCACGGTTTTTGCGCCACCTGCGGCTGCGGCACCTTTACCGAAACGCCGGACTGGTCGACCGGCGAGCCGGATTTCGACAATCCCAAGATCAGCGTCAACGCGCGGCTGTTCGATGATTTCGATCTCGACAAGGTCGAAGTTGTTGTCATAGACGGCAAGAACCTCTGGTAGCCTGATCCAGACCATTCCGGCACGGCGATACGGTGCCACAACCGCGTATTGGTCCCTCGGGAAAAGCCGTGAGCGGCGCTTTTGCCGTTCCGCTTTTCGCCGCAATTCGTGGTACAAGTCGCGGGAAGGGCTGATTTGGCGCCACCGCAAGGCGTGACTTGGAGAGGGACCATCCTATGAAAAAGACTATGCTCGTCGTCGTGGCGACGGCTGTGCTCGTGAGCGCCTGCACCACCACTGATCCGTATACGGGCGACCAGAAGATTTCCAACACGGCGGCCGGCGCCGGCCTTGGCGCCCTGGCGGGCGCCAGCCTTGGCCTGCTTGCCGGCGGCAATGACCGCCGCAACGCACTGATCGGCGCCGGCATCGGCGCGCTGGCCGGCGGCGCCATCGGCGCCACCATGGACCAGAACGAGGCCGAACTGCGCCGGCAGCTCGAGGGCACCGGTGTCAGCGTCACCCGCAGCGGCGACCAGATCATTCTCAACATGCCGTCCGACATCACCTTCAACTCGGATCAGGATGCGGTGAAGCCCGGCTTCTACCAGGTCCTGAACTCTGTCGCGCTGGTGCTGAAGAAGTTCAAGCAGACCACGGTCGACGTGTTCGGCCACACCGATTCGACCGGTGGCGACCAGCACAATTTCGATCTGTCGCAGCGTCGTGCTTTGGCGGTCGCGAACTATCTGTCCGGTCAGGGCGTGGATCAGCGGCGCTTCGCAGTCACCGGCTTCGGCAAGACACGCCCGGTCGCATCCAATGCCACGGCCGAAGGCCGCGCCCAGAACCGCCGCGTCGAAATCCAGCTGTCGCCGCTCACCTGATCCGTTCGGCAAACCAAGCGAAACGGCTCCCATGGGGCCGTTTTTGTTTGCGCGGATATTGGCGTTGTTGAATTAGCCATTGCTAAAATATAGCTTTCCCGGAGCTATGGAAAGGAATAGCATCATCGCTGTTCCTGAGGGGATGAGGCGGTGTCACTGGCCGCGCAATCAGCATTTTTCCGCCTCGGTCTTGCACGGCCAGATCAGAAATCTGGGAGGAATGCATGACAAGAACAGCCAGCCTTGGGCGCTGCGGCGTCCTCGTTTTGACAGGTTTGGTGGGCGCGTGGCTGAACGTTGCTTCGGCTCGGGCCGAGGACGCCAACAAGGCCGACATCGAAGCCTTGAAAAAATCGCTCGCCAAATATGAGGATTACACCGTCGCCGTCCGCGACCTATATCTGTCGACGGTCGGCTGCGTCTACTACAGCGGAGAAAAGATAGCGGGTGCGATGGACTACCCGAAGGGCGCCATGGGTATCCACTTCGTCAATGTCCCGAGTGTCGGCCAGAAGCTCGACCCGATGCACCCCAATGTGCTGATCTACGAACCGACCAAGAAGGGCTTGCGGCTGGTGGGCGTGGAATGGCTGGTACCTCTGACGCCGGACATCAAGGAGCCCCCGAAGCTGTTTGGCCAAACCTTCATGGGGCCTATGGAGGGGCACTACCCTCTCATCCCGAAGGAGTTCGTCCACTACGACCTGCATGCCTGGCTCGGGGACAATCCGAACGGCATGTTCAGTCCGACGAATCCGAACGTGAAATGCAACAAGGCCGAGTTTCCGATGCTGGAAAAACCGACCAAGATGATGCCTGGGCCGATGTAACGGGCGAGCCAGGCAGGAACCTTTGCCGAGAAGACAAGCCGGATGGCTGGCTTGCCTTTGAAGCGGTCGGGAATCAGACCTTGGCGACGATCCGCATGAAGGCCGGCATGTCATCGCCGAAGCCGACGGTGGAATCATTGTCTTCCTGGTGTCGTTGGCGGGCAGGGCGGCTGTTGTCACGCTGCGGCCTCGTGTCGCCGCGTTCCGGTGCGCGCTGTTCATTGCGATCGGATGATTTGCGGTCGGTGTTTTCCGAACGGATCGCTTCCTTGCGCGAGCGCCGTTCGCCGACGTCGGCGGCTGCGGCCTCGGCCACCGGCTGATCCTCGCGGACTGTTTCCGGTGCCGTGTCTTCGCTGCGCTTGGCGTGGCGTTCGCGCGGTTTGCGCTCGCCGCCCTTTTCCCTGCCGCGATCGTCGTCCTTGCGGCCGGCGCGGCGCGGTGCGCCCTTGCCACGGCGCGGAGCATCATCCTCGCCGCCTTCGCTGGCAACCACCGTCGACAAGTCTCCGTCATGCCATTCGATCTTGTTGCCGATCAGCCGCTCGATGGCGTCGACGTATTTGGTGTCCGACTTGGTCGCGATGGTGAAGGATTTTCCGGAGCGTCCGGCGCGGCCGGTACGGCCGATACGGTGGACATAGTCCTCGGCGTGGATCGGCACGTCATAGTTGAAGACGTGGCTGACATCGGGGATGTCCAAGCCGCGCGCGGCGACGTCGGAAGCGACGAGGTAGCGCAGCTTGCCGTCGCGGAAATTGGCCAGCATCTGCATGCGCGCGCGCTGGTCCATGTCGCCATGCAGCGCACCGGCGTCGAAATCATATTTCAGCAGCGAGCGGAACAGCTCCGCCACTTCGACTTTGCGGTTGCAGAAGATGATGGCGTTCTTCAGCTCCGCGTCTTCGGCCTTGATCAGATTGCGCAGCGTCTCGCGCTTGTCCCACGGCTTGGAGCCGGATTTGACCAGCCGCTGGATGATGTTGGTGGCGGCGGATGCTGCCTTCGAGACCTCGACGCGCACCGGCGCGTGCAGGAATTTCTCGGTCAGCTTGGTGATTTCCGGCGGCATCGTCGCCGAGAAGAACAGCGTCTGCCTGGTGAACGGAATCATTTCGCAGATGCGCTCGATATCGGGGATGAAGCCCATGTCGAGCATGCGGTCCGCTTCGTCGATGACGAGGATCTCGACGCCGTTGAGCAACAGCTTGCCGCGCTCGCGGTGATCGAGCAGGCGGCCGGGCGTCGCGATCAGCACGTCGACGCCGCGCTCCAGCTTCTTGTTCTGTTCGTCGAATGAGACACCGCCGATCAAGAGCGCGATGTTGAGCTTGTGGTTCTTGCCGTAGCGGATGAAATTCTCTTCGACCTGCGCGGCGAGCTCGCGCGTCGGCTCCAGGATCAGCGTGCGCGGCATACGGGCGCGGGCCCGGCCGTTTTCGAGGCGGGTCAGCATCGGCAGCACGAAGGAAGCCGTCTTGCCAGTGCCGGTCTGGGCGATGCCCAAAATATCCTTGCCGAGCAAGGCGTGCGGGATCGCACCAGCCTGGATCGGCGTCGGCTGGGTATAGCCGGCGTCGGTGACTGCGGAAAGGACCTTCGGCGACAGGCCGAGGTCTGCGAAGGTCAACGCTTCTTGAGCGGTCGTGGTGTCTGAGGACAAGTGTTGTTGTCTTTGGCTGGTTCGGGGAAGCGCAACGGCGTCTAATGGCGTCTGTCGCGGCAAGCGCCACGCGCCTGCAAGATTGGTATTGCAATTAGGAGCAAGCCCTCGATTTGTCAACAGAAACGGGCAGCAATGGCACGATTGTGAAGTTGTAACCTTAATCGGGATGCTTAATCGACCTGTCGGTCGCAGCGCCGGCTCAATAGCGGAACTGTTCGGCGAGAATACGCTCGTTCCAGGAATGATTGGGATCGAACAGCAACGTTGCTGTCGCCGTTGGTGATTCTCGCACCGTTACCGAGGTCACCGCCTTGACCTCGGTATGGTCGGCGGCGGCGTTCACCGGCCGCTTTTCCGGCTCGCGGATGTCGAAGCGCACGGTCGCCTTGTTGGAGAGCAGCGCGCCGCGCCAGCGGCGCGGGCGAAACGGGCTGACCGGGGTCAGCGCCAGCAGCGGCGCGTCGAGCGGCAGGATCGGTCCGTGCGCCGAAAGATTGTAGGCGGTGGACCCGGCCGGGGTTGCGATCATGACGCCGTCGCAGTTCAGTTCCTCAAGCCGGACCTGTTCGTCGACGGTGATGCGGATCTTGGCCGTCTGGTACGATTGACGCCACAGCGCCACCTCGTTGATCGCCAGTGCCGAAATCGTTTCGCCTTCCGAGGTCACGGCCAGCATCTCCAGCGGGCGGATCGTTTCGGCGACGGCGGCTTCGAGACGCTCCGTCAGGCCACCGGAACGATACTCGTTCATCAGGAAGCCGATGGTGCCACGGTTCATGCCGTAGACCTTCTTGCCGGTCCCCATCGTGTCGCGCAGGGTCTGCAGCAGGAAGCCGTCACCCCCAAGGGCAACGACGATCCCGGCCTCCTCGACGGAAGACTGGCCATAGCGCGCCGACAGGCTTTCCAGCGCCGTCTTGGCGTCAGCGGTGTCGGACGAGACGAAGGCGATGCGGCTGGCGGCTTTGCTCATGGCTCCCCGATGACGACCAATTGGCAGCGGCAGGGCCGCGCCAGCGTCGGGGTAGCATGGGCGGGGTACGTCTGCAAAGGGAGCCGCCATGCCGGATGGCAACGACATCCCGGATGGCAACGCCATCTGGATGGCAAGGCGACCGCGGGACGGCGGATGCGGACTCGCCGTTCGCGTATCATGTCAAAGGCTACGCGAATGTGATGGTTAAGACCGGCCTTAAAGTCTCGTAAAGCCGGATCGGTCATGTTAGCCGGCAGTGGATGGGTGGCGTGGGGGCTAGCCAGTCGAGGCCGACATATTGCCGGTAACACGCCTGATCATCGTCTTTCTGATGCTGGGAAGCTTCGCGCTGCTCTTTGCCGAACTGGTGCGCCAGTCCGAAGAGACGAGCTTCCGGCCGCAGCCCACGGCGTCGCGCTGTGGCGATGCAGCCGGAGCGCCATGCCCGCAAAGGGCGCTGTAGCGCTGTAACCTGATCATCCTTTCGGATGACCGGCGGCATTGGCGGCCGCTTCGGTGCGCGACATCGCGCGGCAGTTTCTCTCCTTAAAAGCAGTGGCCGGTCGGCCACCGCGAATTGCGGCCGCGAGCATTTCGGCCTCAACGGCCTGACGCGTCCGGCATCGCGGCTAAACCTCTTTCCTGGCTGCTCACTGAGTCACCACCGCATCGGGCGCATCAATGGGCGAGCCATGGCCGTATCCACGATAAGATATTGACTGTATGTTTAGTCATAGTTATTCCTGAGGTCGAGAATTGAGTTGGACAGCCGGGTTCCAGCCGGTGAATGGCCACAATAAAGGGGGGAATATCTTGACTGCCATGCGGCTTGCCGTTGCCGGCGCGCCGCAAATGCGATGTCGACGGCCTTTCTCGTGCCGTCGATCGGCATTGTCGCGGCCATCTTTTCGTCAGCAGGAAACGGACTTGGGGCCGTAGTGCCGCCGGTCCCAACAATGGGAGCATGCAGCATGAACTGGAAACTGACCGCGACGGCCATCGGCCTGTCGTTGCTGACTGTCACGGGCGTGGCCCGTGCCGAAGGCGAGCTCAACATCTACAATTGGGGCAACTACACCAGCCCCGACCTGATCAAGAAGTTCGAAGAGACCTACAAGGTCAAGGTCACCGTCACCGACTATGATTCCAACGACACCGCCTTGGCCAAGGTCCGGCAGGGCGCCTCCGGCTATGACATCGTCGTGCCCTCGGCGAGCGTCGTGCCGGTCTGGATCAGCGAAGGTCTGCTCTTGGAGACCGATCCCAACAAGATGGAAAACTTCAAAAACGTCGATCCCAGATGGGTCGATGTTCCATTCGATCCAGGCCGTAAATATACCGTTCTATGGCAGTGGGGCACGACCGGCATTTCGGTGAACAAGTCGGTTTATGCCGGCGACCCGAACACATCGGCGATCTTCCTCGACCCACCCCCCGAACTCGTCGGCAAGATCAATGTCGTACCCGAAATGGGTGACATCATGTTCCTCGCCATCGCCTACGAGGGTGGCAAATATTGCAGCAGCGACATGCAGATGCTGAAGAAGGTGCATGACAAGCTGGTGGAGGCGAAGGCGAAATGGCTTTCGCTCGATTATGCGGCCGTCGATGGCCTGGGCAGGGGCGACATCGCCGCGGGCGTCAACTGGAACGGCATATCGCTGCGCGAGCGGCTTGAGAACGACAAGATCGTCTATGGCTATCCCAAGGAAGGCTATCCGATCTGGATGGACAATGTCGCTGTCCTCAAGGACGCCAAGAATATCGACAACGCCAAGCTGTTCCAGAACTTCATCATGGATCCGCAGAATGCGGCGCTGATCTCAGCCTTTGCGCGTTATTCGAACGGCATCAAGGGCTCGGAAGCCTTCATGCCCGACGACATGAAGACCGCGCCGGAAGTGAACATCCCCGCTGAGTTCGCCACCAAGGGCCAGTTCATGCAGGCCTGCCCGCCGGATGTGCAGGCGCTCTACACGAAGATCTGGACCGACCTGCAGAAATGACCTGACCCGCGTTTTCCGCGCCGCTGCACGCGGCGCGGTCATCTCCCGTCCATGCCAAACGCGATGCGCAGATCGCAGGAGACTTCCCATGACCGATCTCGACCTTTGCTACATGCCGGCCGGCGAGGCGCTGCGGCTGTTCAAGGCGAAGAAGCTTTCGCCTGTCGAACTGATGCAGGCCACCATCCGCCGCGCAGAGGCAACCAAGGCGACGATCAACTGCTTCACCTTCACGCATTTCGACGAGGCGATGGACCTGGCTGGGAAGGCCGAGGCGAAATACGCCAGGGGCGCCCGGACCGGGGCGCTCGAGGGGTTGCCGATCGGCATCAAGGACGAGAGCTACATCAAGGGCAAGCCGACCTCGCACGGCTCGCTGCTGTCCGGGGATGCGATAGGCGGCCATACCTCGACGATGAACGAGCGCATCATCAAGGCCGGAGGCATTGTCCATGCCCGCACAGCGACGCCTGAATTCAGCTGCGCCGGCTATACCTGGTCGAAACGCTGGGGCGTGACGCGCAATCCGTGGAACCCGGATTTCACACCCGGCGGTTCGTCGGGCGGTGCCGCGGCGACGCTGGCATCCGGCACGTCGTCGATCGCCACCGGTTCGGACATTGCCGGATCGATCCGCATTCCCGCGTCGGCCTGCGGTCTTGTCGGCTTCAAGCCGCCTTACGGGCGCAATCCGGACGAGCCGCCGTTCAACCTCGATTTCTACTGCCACACCGGACCTTTGGCACGAAACGTCGGGGATGCGATCCTGCTGCAGAACGTGATGGCCGGGCCAAGCCCGCTCGACATCGCCACGCTGCGCCCCAAACTGCGCCTGCCCAGCGACTACAAGCCGATCAAGGGCTGGAAGATTGCTTTCTCGATGGACCTCGGTTCTTTCGAAGTGGACGCCGATGTGCGCAAGAACACGCTTGCCGCCTGCGACGTGTTCCGCTCGCTCGGCGCCACGGTCGAGGAAGTCGATCTGGGCTGGGGCGACGACGTGCTCAGGGCGGGCATGGCCTATCTCGAACATCTCTTCGGCGCTTCGCTGTCGCAGCTGCTCAAGGAGCACGGCAAGGACATGACGACCTATGCACGTCAATTCGCCGAGGACGGGCAGAAGTCCAAAGCCACGGATTTTGTCGGAACCCTCGATGTGGCGGCCAGGATGTACCAGACGCTGGGGCCGCTGCTTGAGACTTATGATGTGCTGGTCTGCCCGACCAACGCGCTTCCCTCCGTGCCGGCGGAGTTCGATCAGACCACGGGCACGGTTGAGATCAACGGCAAGCAGGTGAACCCGTCGCTTGGCTGGGTGATGACGACGCCGTTCAACATGATGAGCCGTTGTCCGGTTCTGTCCATCCCTTCGGGCCGGGCGGCAAGCGGCGTGCCGACAGGCATCCAGATCGTTGGCCGCACCTATTGCGATGCCGATGTTTTCCGCGCGGCCATGGCCTATGAGACGGCCAAGGGGCAGTGGTACACAAACGCCGAAACGCGCCCGTCGCTATAACAGGGCGCTGCGGCCCTTGCCGCACCGGTGCTTGATCCGCGGTCTCGGTTGTGGTGAGCCGGCGCCGGACATCTCGAATAGACGGATCCGTGGCGGCGCCGGTGATCGCCGCCAGAAGGTCCGAAAGGAGCTGGACGAAGATGGCGCAACAAAAGGCCGCGGCGGCAAAACGCAAAGGCGCAATGGCGAAGAATGGAAGTGCGGCAAACGATGCCGCGCCGCCCAAGGACCGTCGGCGCGAACGCGGCGAAGCCAGCGTGCAGCGGATCATCGACGCCACCATCGAGCTCATCGCGGAGGAGGGGCTGGCAAGCGTCACCATGCAGCGCATCGCCGAACATGTCGGCTCGTCCAATGCCCTGGTCGTCTTCCATTTTCGCAGCAAGGAGAACCTGTTTCGCGCCGTCCTGCAGTATCTCAGCGATCGCTATGACGAGCTGTGGGTGACGTTGGTGCGGGCGCCCGGCCTGTCTCCGGTTGAGCGGGCCCTGGGCGCGGTCGATTGCGCGCAACGTTTCGCCCGCCAGCACCCGAAATGGGTTTCGGTCTTTGTCGTGTTCTCCAGCGACCGCAAGAGCATGCAGATCTACGACGAGATCGGCCTTCCGAGCGATCTCGCCTACACCGCCGAGGCGCGCGAGCTGCTGATCGAGATTTCGCGCAGCGGCGGTTATACCGGCGTCGACATCGACACGCTGTCGGAGAGCCTGAATTATCTGGTTCATGGCGCCTGGTATTGGGATCATCTCAATCCGTCCAGCCGTGACACCAACGTGCTGCGCAAGACCATGCTGCTCCTGCTGCATCAGGCGTTTCCGCGGCATTTCGAACTGATGCGCTAACCGCTTTCAGGGCTGCCGCAGATGGCAGCCTGCCTGCCGCTTCTGTTCCAGATACTCGTCGACAAGCTGGCGGTAGCGCACCTTGCCGAAGCTGGGGAAATGGCCGCCATGCACCACCGAGACATCGAGGTCGCGCATACACAGCAGCGTGGCGACATAGTCACCGACAACCGAGTGGTAGACGTCGTCGATCAGCGGGCCGTCATAGATGATGTCGCCGGATAACAGGATGCCCGTCCTGTTTTCGTAAAGCGCGATGCCGCCGGGTGAATGGCCGGGCGTGTGGATCACCTCGAAGGCCCGGTCGCCGAGATCGACGATATCGCCATGGTCGAGCAGACGGCCGGCGGGTGCGGGTAAAATGCCGTAGCGCGCCGTGTCCCAGCCTTGCGGCATGCGATCGAACATCTCGTCGGTCGCATAGGTGCCGGCTGCCGTCCATTCGTTGCGCGGATCGGCGAGGATGTCGGCCTCGGCGGCGTGTACGCAGCGGTCCGGAAATTCGTGATGGCAGCCGATATGGTCGAAATGCGTATGGCTGGCGACGCAAATCAGCTTGCGCTCGCTGACCAGCGGCACATGACGCCGAAGGCTGAAATGGCCGAGCCCAGTGTCGAAGAGGAGATCGCGGTCGCGGCCGCGCACATGCCACATGTTGCAGCGGAAGAACGGTTTTATCCATGGCTCGTGGATCAAGGTCACGCCATCGCTCATGCGGATGGTCTCGTACCAGTCTGGTGCCTCGATGACCGCGAGCGTGCCCATTTCAATCCGTCAGCAGAATGATCTGGTCGGTATCGCACGAAACGGCAACCGTGTCGCCCGGCCGGACGGTAGCTATCGCGGGCAGCCTGGCGATGAAGTGAAGCGAGGGGTCTTCGACGGAGACGGCGAGCACGCGTTTGAAGCTGCCCTGGAAAACGATGTCGCTCACTCTGGCAGTACCGAGTTTGACGCTGCCTGCAGCCGTGCCGAGCACAAGATGCTCCGGTCGTATGGCCAGCACAACGCCAGAGCCCACCGGCAAGGCGCCGGGTACCGAGACCGGCCCGACCGGCGTCGCGACAGTGCCTGTCCGGTCCCCGGCCTCCGTGACCGTGCCGGCAAGGATCGTGCTTTCGCCCATGAAGGTCGCCGAAAAGCGTGTCGCCGGCCGTGCGTAGACGCGCTCGGGCGGGCCTTCGTCCTCGATGCGCCCGTCATTCATCACCACGCAATGGTCGGCCAGCGCCATCGCTTCTTCCTGGTCGTGGGTGACGTGGATGAAGGCGGTGCCGACGCGCTTCTGGATTGCTTTCAACTCGTCCTGCATCTGCCGGCGCAATTTGAGGTCGAGCGCGCCGAGCGGCTCGTCGAGCAGAAGCACCGCCGGCTCGATGACCAGCGCCCGCGCCAGAGCTACGCGCTGCCGCTGGCCGCCGGAAAGCTGGTGCGGTTTCTTGTCGAAAGCAGCGGCGAGACCAACCAGGGCCAGCGCCGCGCGCGCCTTTGCCGCCCGCGTCGCGCCATCGACCCCCTGCATGCGCAGGCCGAAGCCGACATTGCTGCCGACACTCATATGCGGGAACAGCGCATAGTCCTGGAACACCGTCGTCGTCGGGCGCTTGGCCGGCGGCACGGACGTGCAGTCCTCGCCACGGATGAACACCTTGCCTTCGCTGGGCGTGACGAAGCCGCCCAGAATGGACAGCAGCGTCGTCTTGCCGGAGCCCGAGGGCCCGAGCAGGATCGTGTAGCTGCCGGGCTCGATCTGCAGCGAAACGTCCTTCAGCACCGTATGCTGGCCGAAGCGATGCGAGACGGAGCGAATATCGACCAAAGGCGCAGTCATGCCTTTCTCCTGCGCAGCAATGTCAATTCGAACAGCACGACCAGCACGATGGAAACGGCGAAAACCAGCGAGCCGACGGCGTTGGTCTTCGGGTTGAGGCCGGAACGCAGCAGGTTCCAGATTTCGACCGGCAGCGTGGTGTCGAAGCGGGTGAGCAGGAAGGAGATCACGAACTCGTCCCAGGAGAAGGTCATCGACAGGAAGAAGCCGGCGAAGATGGCCGGCGCCATGACCGGCACGGTGATCAACAGCAGCACCTTCCATTCCGGCGCGCCGAGGTCGCGCGCGGCGCGTTCGATGTTGATCTGGTGGTCGCCCATCTGGCTGTAGATGATGGCAAAGCACAGCGGCAGGTTGATCACGACATGGCCGATCCCTGCCGCAAGCAGCGATTTCGGCAAGCCGGCCCAGTTGAACAGCACCAGCAGCCCCATGCCGATGATGAGATAGCTGACCGTCAGCGGCAGCGTGATCAGCCCGCGCAGCAGGCCGGAGCCCGGCAGGACGAAACGGGCAAAGCCCCAGGCGGATAGGAAACCGAGCGTGGCGGCGGCGAGCGACGAGATGGACGCCACCAGCAGCGAATTGACCAGCGCCGAGGTCAGCCTGACGTCGGAGAGCACCGCGTCGTACCAGCGCAGCGATGGGCCGGTGAAGGGCGGGATCGGAAACGACGTCGCCTGCAGTGAAAACAGCACCAGCACGATCACCGGCAGGAAGATGAAGCCGTAGATCAGGACGGCGTAGAGCCAGGAGGCGATGCGGACAATCCTGCGCATCTCAGGCCCGCTCGATCTTCAGCCAGCGGGCGCAGGCGAGGTAGGCAATGGTGACCACCGCCATCAGGATGATCGACAGCGCCGAGGCCAGCGGAAAGTCGCCGCGCCGGCCGATCTGCATCATCACCAGCTGCGGCATCAGCAGCTCGTTGTTGCCACCCAGGATCTGCGGCGTGATGTAGTCGCCGATGCACAGCACGAAGGTCAGGAAGGCGCCGACCATGATGCCGGGCAAGGTCAGCGGCAGCACGACATGCAGGAAGGTGCGCACCGGCCCGGCGCCGAGATCGGCGGCTGCCTTGCGGTAGCTCGGGCTGAGTTGCTTGACATTGGCGAAGATCGTCAGCGTCAACAGCATGACGAAGAAATGCACGAAGCCGGTGACGGTGGCGAAACGAGTGTTGGCGAGTTGCAGCGGCTCGCTGAACAGGCCGGAGCCGGTGAGCGCCCGGTTGAGCACGCCATTCTGCGCCAGCACCAGCAGCCAGGAGTAGGAGCGCACGACATAGGAGGTCCAGAACGGCAGCACCGCCAGCATCAGCGCCAGCCGCTGCCAGCGTTCCGGCACCTGTTCGGCGAGAATCCAGGCAAAGGGATAGGCGAGCAGCACGGAGATCACGGTGACGATGGCGGTGACCTGCAGCGAGTTCACCATCGCCTGCCAGTAGGACGGATTGGTGAAGAACTGGCTGTAGTTGGACGCCGTGAAACCGCCGCCCTCATGCGCCGTCAGGCTGGAAAACCCCATGGCGATGAAGGGCAGCACGAAGAACAGCAGCGTCCAGCCGAGCGCCGGCGTGACCAGCGCCCAGGGCAGGGCCGCCCGGGGCAGGGGGTTATTTGCCGAGCTGCTCATGAGCGGTATCGGCTCATTTCGCCTGCAGCATTTCGGTCCACATGTCCTGCATCTTCTTGTCGAGATCGGCGTTCGGCGCCGGATAGGCCTGGGCGCGCGCCAGGAAGCCCGGCTGCTCGTCGAAGCGCAAAACCTTCTTCTGGTCGTCGGTCAGAGCCGCCTTGGTGTTCGCCGGCATGCCCCAGTAGCAGGAGGAGGTGGCAAGGCGCGCCTGGCCCTCCGGGCTCATAATGTACTGGATGAACTTCAGCGCCATGTCCTTGTTCTTGGAATCCTTGAACATGGCCAGCGACTGCGACCACAGCACCGCACCCTCCTTGGGGATGGAGAAGTCGAGCGCCGGGTTTTCCTTGGCCAGGCCCGCCGTCACCCATTCGCCGCCGCCGACCAATATGTCGACCTCGCCGGTCGCAAGCGCCGTCTGGCTGGCGGTCACTTCGCCGACCAGTTTGGCATTGGCCTTCATCTTCAAGAGCTCTTCCTTGAGGGCAGGCAGGTCGGCTTCGGTGAGCTCGGCCGTCTTCTTGCCGATCGCGAGCGCGGCCATGCCGATGACCGGCAGGTAGTAGTCGTAGATGGCGACCTTGCCCTTGTACTTGTCGCCGGTGAGTGCTGCCATCGACTGCATGTCGGCGGGGTCAACCTTGGTCTTGTTGTAGCCGATCGTGTTGTAGCCGAACTTTTCGGTGATGCCGTAGCGCTTGCCGCCGACGACGGTGGAGCCGTCCATCTTCACCTGCGGGAACAGATCGGCCAACGGCAATTTGTCGTCCGGCAATGGCTCGAACAGACCCTTTTCGACGCCGCGCGGCACGTCGATGCTGTCGATCACCATCACGTCCCAATCGCCCGGCTGCGACTGCTCGACGATGGCCAGCCCAGCGCCGGTACCCTCGAACTCCTTGACGTTGACCTTGACGCCATTGGCCTCCTCGAACGGCTGCAGCAAGGCCGGATCGGCATGATCGCACCAGATCAGCGCGTTGAGGTCGGCGGCCTGCGCGCCCGTCGAAAGCAGCAGCGCCGCGGCTGCGGCAGCTGTGCGCAAACGGGTCCTCAGGATGGAAAGCGGATTGCTGGCTGTGTGTGACATCGAGTGTTCTCCCTTGCCTTTGTGGCTTCTTGCAAAAAATTGAACCAATTCTAAAATTGAGTCAATTCTGTTTTTATGGCAAGAGGCTGACATGAGCGGATTGCGGGCAAGGCAAAAGGCAGACCGGCACCGACGCATCATCGAGGCGGCGGCGGAACTGTTTCGCGAGGCCGGCTACGAAGGCGCCAAGATCGAGGCGATCGCCGCCCAGGCCGAGGTCTCGGTCGGCACCATCTACAATTACTATGAAAACAAGGGCGACATCCTCGGCGCCATCGTCTCGCTGGAGGTCAACGAGGTGCTGAATGCCGGTCAGGGCGTCGTCGCCCGGCCGCCGGCCAATGTCGGCGACGCGCTGGACACGCTGATCGGCATCTATATCGAGCATTCGCTGCACTATCTCAGCAAGGAGATGTGGCGGCAGGCGATGGCGATCTCAACGCAACTGCCCGATAGCCCCTTCGGCCAAGCCTACACCGCGCTCGACCGTGCTCTAACCGAACAGATCCGCGCCCTGATCGTCCGCCTGCAAGCGCTCGGCCTTGTGCGGCAGGACATCGACGGGGCAGCGCTCGGCGAACTGATCTTCAACAACATGAACATGATGTTCATCGAATTCGTGAAGCGCGATGCGGCGAGGATTGCGGAATTGCGGGCGGCGGTACGGAGGCAGAACAGGATTCTGGTGGCGGCGATTGCGGTGTGAGTGGCAGGAAAGGGCAGGAGAAAGCGTTGCTTCCGCATAAGACCTGGTTTCAGATGCATGTCGGCTCTTGAGTTGAATTTAAAACCTGATACAACTTATAGGAGCAAAAACGGGGGAGGGGTAAATGGGGACGTTTTCTATCTGGCATTGGGCGATCTTGCTGCTGTTGATCGGCGTGCCTGTTTTCTTTGCTGTTCGATCAGCCGCGAAGCCGTCGCAGAATCCCGAGGCTCTTGTGGGCTTCGGCGGCTGGTTAATGCTGCTGGCGATCGGTCAGAAGTTATCACCGTTGCGCACACTTGCCGACTTCGCCAATTCGGCCGACGGCTACCAGCAACTCATGACCCTCCCGAACGGACCCCTGGCGGTGTATGGCGAACTTGCTCTCAATCTGGCATTTCTGGCGCTTCAGCTGGTTGTGCTCGTTTCGATGCTGCGGCGAAGCCACCGCTTTCCGCAATTGTTTCTGCTCCAGTGGCTGGCGATTCCTGTCGTTTTCATCCTGGACACGATCTGGGTTGCGTCAGTTCTGGGCGTTCCGGTGAGCCTGGTGCTCGCAGGCGATGCGCTGGTGGCCCCGATAGTCTCGTTTGTGCTGACAGGGCTCTGGGTCGCCTACGTCTACAAGTCCGTCAGGGTCCGGAACACGTTCACCGGGGTTGGGGCATCCACCCAGGTCGCGAGCGTGTCATAAAAGACAGCAAACTTGGAATATTTGGAGCATCACGGGCTCGGCGAACTGATGTTCATTGAATCCGTGAAGCGCGAGGGGGGAGAACCCGAACTGCGCGCGGTGATCGGCAGGCAGAATCGGATTCAGGCAGAATCGGATTCAGGCAGACGCGCGTCCTGCATGAGGTGCTGTTAAACGCGTTGCGGGAAGTCACCGGGAAGGAAGTCGAGTTAATCCGGTGGAACATTACTGGGCCGGTGCCTCCTACGGCGGGGTAGAACCGACTGCAAAGGCGACGGCTGTGCCCCATAACGGGTCAAAAAGTTTGGCATCTAAATTGCTCTGACAGGTATGGGGTGGGCGAGAGCCCGTCGCTTCGCAAATGGAGCGGCGGGTCTACTCTACCAGCGACTGTCGAATGGCCACGGCAGCAGAATGTACCCGCTTTTCAGCAGAAGCTGACGGAACAACCGTGCGCACACAAAGTTGGATTGCAGGAAGCACCGCATGCCGGCTTCCGCAGCCCGTTTCGTGTCACCGGCAATGTGGGCGGGACGGGCTGTTTTGCGTTGGTGACTACTTGTGGGTGATCCAATCCAACAGGCCAACGTCGATCTGCTCGCACCCGACATATTCGCGGACCAAGCTCTCAGCCAAATCGCGCCATTGACATTCAGGCACGCTCATATCCCTGACCAGGGCTCGAAATGCAGAGCGAAGAATATCAGCATCGAAGGCGGAGACGGAAGCAGGAGTCGGGCCCGGATCTTCCCACCCCTGGGCCATTTCATCGCGGTGACGTTGGCGAAGGCGCGTGAGCAGTTCGCGTGATGCCTCGATTGCGCGTCGGGAGTGATCCATATCCCGGCGAAATGAGGCAGTTCCGGCCAGGGAATGGTGCCGCAACCGAAAGCTGGTTTCGATAGCCGCGCGTGCGACTTCCATATGCGTTTCAACCATCGCGGCCTCCCTTGCTGCGAAGGGATTTATTTACTCTCTTCTCACGCGTGACCCAAGAAGGATTCAACGTACGGTTTGATACGCAAGGGCCGCGCGCAGATGGGCGCGGATCGCGGCGGCGTCTCTAACGAGCATTCGGGCGTGAGTAAGCTGTTCAAACAAGACGTGCATTCGCGCTCGCTCATGGAATCCGCTGTTACCAAGCTCAACGGGATATTACGGGCGTGAAGCCGGTAACTGCCGAGGTCACCCGTTGGAAGTTGATGGGCCTGGGGGCCTTGGGCGTCACTGGCATGGCTGCGGCGGCGCCGGCCTCGCTTGTCACAGCCTATTGGGCGGATATGTGGCGCGTGCTGCGGGGCGGGTGTTTGATATCACGCGGCAGGGGCCAATGCCTCATCTATTTACCGTGCGGCTCCAACCTTTGGCGGTCGGCCTCAGCGGCATGCCAATCTCGGTCAATCGAACCTTCTGCTGCCTTGTGGAAATATTGAGAACACACGAGCCAGCCTTTAAGGGGTCGAAGCAACAATATGCATGCCCCGATGGTCAGGGGCAGGCTTGTGAGAATGTGTATCCAGAAAGGTGGCTCGAACCGCAACTGAAGCCAAAGAGCAAAGGCAAGGGCCGGGAATGCAACTATCGACATTGAGAAAAATGCAGGCCCATCAGCCGGGTCGGCAAAGGAAAAATCGAGCCCACAGACATCACAACGTGGAGCAAGCTTCAGGTAACCTGCGAACAGGTGTCCCTGCTGACACCGTGGGCACTGGCCCTTGAAACCGGTCAGGATCGGGTTTGTGGTTTCGTTGTAGTCAGTCATGACCGGCAACGCGGCAGACTCGGCATAGTTCCGGTCCGCTGTGGATGGGCGCCCTTAGCGCGATGTCATCCAGGACAGGAGGCGGGAGCTCGACGAACTGCCAATGCGGGTTGGAAAAAGCGGCAGCGTGCCCGCTGCCGGTCGAGGCACCCAAGCCCCGGCCGGTCCGCCTCTGCCCGGAAGTGGGGGCGGCCCCACTGAAACTCCGATTTTTGGTCAAGGGAACCTGGTTCTGAAAATGAAGTTTGGTTGTTAGCTTGGCTTAGCCCCCCGGCCAAGTGGTCTCGAGGCAGGGCCCGTCATTGCTGATCAGTGACGGGCCTTCGCGTTGACGCTGCTACGCCAACCCTCTGCCAATGACGCAACCGCCAAGGCCTTGTTTGGGTCCGACTAAAGCCCGATGCCGAGGCGCAAAGGTCTGACCCCTGAAACAACACAGCCTTTTCGACATTTGGAACGTGGCCGTCGATCATCGTCCCTTCATCGCCGGTTCGTTGATTACCCGCCACGGCTCGCTTGGCGTGGCGGGTAATCATTCACGGAGAGCGCATGCAGCTTGGCCAGATCATTGCGAACGCATTTGCAGCGGGTTTGGTCGCCGTCCTGATAGCAGTCGCGTTCCTGATCTTCGGAAAGCCGCTCTGGCCTGAACGAAACGTCCGGATGGTAATCATCCCGCCCGTCCATCGAATGACGACCACCGCCATTCACAATACGGGACCCGACCTGCCAACCAAGTTTGATTTGAACATTGTGCGGCCGAGACCGCTTACCAATGAAGGGACATGAGGGCTGCCCGATGATTTAGGGGTTCCTAGCGGCAGCGCGCCCCGCGCTGCTGGTCGAAGAAAGGCAACCTTGGTCGGACCCGCGTCGGTACTCACCCAAGTGGTCTGGGCCTACTTCCGATGGAACATCAGGTAATGCTAATGGTTATGGCTTGGCAGGGACCGCCCTCCCGTCCTCCTTGGGGACGCCCGCTGCTGCCGTGAATGGGGCAGCGGGTGGCAGTTCAGAACCGATCCTCAACCACCTCGCTGAACGGCATCACGAGCACCGTTGTGCCGCTCTCGTCCGTGACTTCGAAGCTGCAGTCGAACCAACTGCGCATCGTGTCCATGCGGGTGTTGAAAACGAGATCACGCGCGTTCGCTAACGCATGGCCGCGCACGGCCGCCTCACTTGCCAGCTCGTCGCCCTCGTGGTCGGGGATTAGCCTTCCCCGGCAGCGCACGTTCATGAAGTAGCGCAAGTGCCCCTCTCATTGCTCTCGCTTGATGGGGAACTGGAACACGTTCGAGTATTCCCTCTCGGCATAACCATAGGCCTGTCCTGCGATCGATTCCAGCTTGGCGCGATCCTTCATTAGGATCTGACCACGCGTGTTCTTGATCGCACCGACGCCCTCCAGCATCTGCACCGCAAGGGTCACACCGGGGCGACGCGCGCCCAGCATGATGCTCATGAACTCATGCGTTACAGGCATGTCGTCCTGTTCCAGCCGATCATGGGTCATAAGCAGCCAGCGCGCCAGCCGCTCCTCGATGGAGTAGCCAGCATTGGCATACGCGGTCTGACTGACTTGCACGATGAAGGTATGCACGAAGCGAAGAAGAAGCTCGCGCAGCGTGGCGCTGTGGTCCATCGCCGCCTGAAGCTCGACCGCCCCGATACGGAATGCTTCACCCGCAGCCTGAACCATGCAGGTGTGAGGCGTGCGGTCGACGCCGAGCACGACAGAAATTCCCGCGAGGCCCTCTGATCCGACCATGCCTACCTCAAACCGTCCTTCCTCGGTGTCGGCGACAATCGAGGCAATCCCTCGTTCCGGGAAGGTTACATGCGTGATCTGCTGCTCCGCTTTGAACAAGTGTTCGCGGACCCCCAACGTGACCGGTTCGAGATGCGGCGCGATGAGCGCGAAGTCATCTGGCGACAAAGACGTCAGTAGCCGATTACGGATGTGTGGTTGATGAAGCTGAGCCACGCTCTCGCCTCCCAGTTTGGGGCAAGAGCACCGCACCTCAGCTATCTCTCAGTCGCCTGCGCCCAAAAAGTTAGCAGGCGATGGAGATTTATCCTCCTGAAATCGATCAAAGGCTACATTTAAACGTCTAACCAGCCGTTGGGTACGATTCGTACAATGGCTCCGCTGCTACGTTGCGGGCGGGAAGAGACACGGCGCGCCGGCCTCTTCAAACCGTAAGAACTTTTTGTCGTCGGGTGAAGAACGCACATGAAACCGGATTGCGGCGGCGTCTCTGACTTCCATGCGAACATGAGCAATATCGTCGAGCAGCGCACGCATTCGGGCCCGCTCATGCGCAAGGCTGGCGCGCAGGGCACGTGCTAGCTCCAGGTCATTCAGCACGGTGTCAATGGCGTTCATAGGCGGGTCAAAAGCGAGGCGTAGTTGGTTTCATACCAAGCCATATCACATCCAAGTTACCCTTTAGATGGAACTAAAGTTCTGTCCCGCCGTTGCTTTGGCCGACGTAGGGGGCCTCATGAGCGACATTGCTATTCTGGTCGTCGAAGACGAACCCCTGATCCTGCTCGACCTTGAAACAGCTTTGCAGGAAGCTGGCTTTCTCGTCGTAGGAGTGCCGAATGCCGAAGCCGCCGTGGAGGCGTTTGATGAGGATCCAAGCAAGTTCGCCGGCCGCCTTACGGACATTCGCCTCGGCTCAGGAGAATCTGGGTGGGAAATAGCCAGGCATGTAAGGCGAGGCAACTCAAGCCTACCTGTGGTCTACATCAGCGGCGATAGTGCGGATTTGTGGGGGTCTGAAGGCGTCCCAGACAGCGTGATGATCGTCAAGCCATTCTTCCTCCCCCAGATTATTACGGCGCTGTCGACACTGCTCAATCAGCAACACCCAACAGCAGCGAACGGAGGCGAACCCTCTCATTAGAGCAAGTCGGCGTATTGGAAGGCGAATACTGCTTCAGTGGGCGGATCACTATGTGCACCTACTTCGAAAGCCCCATAGCCCACCCCAGAGACAAGGCTAACGCGAACCCAATACAAACAGCCGCCAAGATCCACATTGTTGCTATCTCCGCTCGTTATGCGGGTAACAATGCAGAAAGCGATCAATGGTTGCACGCGGCCGCGCGGCGCCTTGTCGACGTTGAGCCTCTACAGAACGGTTGTAGGAATTGTCCTTGGGCGGGGCGACTCTTAAAAGGTGTCGCAATGGCAGCAGGTCGAACTCGGCGACGATAGATTTAATTGCTTGAATCTGTCATTTCGCACTGTGCTGGTGCCCCCGGACGGAATCGAACCGCCGACCTTCGGTTTACAAAACCGCTGCTCTACCAGCTGAGCTACAAGGGCACGGCGCTCCGGTTAGCATATTTGTTGCGCCAGTAAAGACAAAACTCCATTTTTTCCCGGCATGTCCCATGCGCTGTCGGGGCAGGGCATGCTGAAAAGCGCCGGATCGCTTCCTACATCTAGGGGAGGTGCAATCGCTTCGCGCAGGGGTGTCGCATGATCAGATTTGTCATCATTCTCCCGATCATCTTCGTGGCCTGGATGCTGCTGGTGAAGATCATCAGCGATGTGAAGAAGGCCAATGTCGACTGGACCGGCCTCACCACCATCATCGGCTTCATCGCGCTGGCCTTCTGGCTGCGCCATGTCACGGGGATGGGGTGAGGGAATAGGGGAATAGGGGAATAGGGGAATAGGGGAATAGGGGAATAGGGGAATAGGGGAATAGGGG